>JBDUAE010000504.1:0-1847 GCA_040004805.1 Chthoniobacterales bacterium
TGGATCACGAGCGCCGCTTCCCGCCGCCATGCGAACATGTTCCGACGCGAGGTGGACGCGATTCTCGTCGGCGCGGAAACCATCCGAAAAGACGACCCGCGACTAACCGTCCGCGCCACGCCCACCGCGCGACAGCCGTGGCGTGTGATCCTCACCCGATCCGGGCGGCTACCGACACGCGCTCGCGTTTTCCAGGATCGCTCCGCGAATCGAACCCTCGTTTTTAAGAAGCAGAAATTAGAAACCGTTTTCGCGGAGTTGGGGCAGCGCGAGATCACCAGCGTCCTGATCGAAGGCGGCGGCGACATTCTCGGCCAAGCGCTCGATGCGCGACTGATCGATCGCGTGCGAATTTACCTGGGCCCGCTTTTCGCCGGCGGGCCCGTGGTTGCGTTCGGCGCGCGGGGCGCTGCCTCGACCGCCGCCTCCGCTCGTCTGCATGACGTTCGGTATGAAAAGATCGGGTCGGATATTTTTCTAACGGGCCGTCCGACCTACGGCGAGTCTCTCGCCGAATAAATGTTGCAACGTTTCGTCTATCCCCGTGTTCAATCAGCACACATCAAAGGAGGAAACATGAATTGGAAAAAGCTTCTCATCATTGCGATCGCGGTTGTTGGATTTGGTTTCGTGGCGGCGCCAAACTCTGAGGCCGGCATTCACGTCGGCATCGGTCTTGGCCTGCCTGGTTACGGGTACGGATACGGACCTGGCTTCTACGGTGGCCCGGTTTACGCCTCTTACGGCTGCGATCCTTATTATTATGGTCGGCCGTATTATGGATATGGACGCCGCGTCGTCGTTCGGCGGCCCTACTATCGGCGGTATGGTCGTCACTACGTCCGCACGGCATCGTACCGTCGGTATCGGTAACCGACACCGTTCTTCGGGCTATCGCGAGCCGGCTGGATTCGTCCAGCCGGCTCTTTTTCTTTGCGGTCCGATTGTTTCCGCTGATTGACCCGCGCTCCGAAATTCGATCCACTACGGACGTTGCACACGCCCGCATTTTCTCGTCGCCGCGCTCGTTGGATTTTCGTCTTCGCTCTCCTGCTCGGCTGTGACTTCACCACCACGGCGTGGGCTGGCGGCGTCACCGTCATTACCCACGGCTTCAGCGGCAACGTCACCGATTGGATCATCCCCATGGCCGCTGCAATCCGCGCCGTCCCGTCGTTCCCCGGCGCGCAATACAGTTGCTACGAAATTTCCATTACCCGCAATGGCTCCGGCCAATATGTGGCGACGGCGACGTTCCTCGGCGGCATCGCACCCACGCTCGCAGATTCCGGGGAAGTTTTGGTGAAGCTCGATTGGTCCACTCTTGCGGGCGTAGGAGGCGCTTCCTCAACCGACGTAGCGAATGCCGCGACCAGCGCATTGCTCTCGACTACGCTGATTCCGGAAATGGGCGGTCGACCGTTAGCCGAGTTGCCGTTGCACCTGGTCGGGCATAGCCGCGGCGGTTCTGTCGTGACGGAAATGGCACGCTTCCTCGGGGCGCAGGGAGTTTGGGTCGACCAAACTTCCACGCTCGATCCGCGACCGGTCTCGCAGCTCGGCGACGCCGCCGTCACCAGCTACGCCAATGTACTTTTTGCCGACAACTATTGGCAGACGATGGGAGACGGCCTTTTCGTGCCGAACGGCCAATCGCTCTTCGGCGCCTACAATCGCAAACTGCTCGATCTCAACGGCGGCTATTCGTCCAGCCACAGCGATGTGCATCTCTGGTATCACGGCACGATCGATCTCGCGACTCCGGCGAGTGACACCGGGGCCATCATCATGACGACGCAACGCGCGACCTGGTGGACGGCCAGCGAAGCCGCGGGCGCAGCCAACGG
>JBDUAE010000122.1:0-6114 GCA_040004805.1 Chthoniobacterales bacterium
GAGACGACGGCGGGAAGCGAGTTTTCGCTATTACGCGCGGTGCCTATCACGGGACGCACTCATCAGATCCGAGTGCATCTGGCCTCGGTCGGTCATCCCCTGGTCGGAGATAAGATTTACGGGCCTAACGAGCATTACTATCTACGCTTCATCGAAACCGGATGGACGGAGGAGCTGGAGAACGTGCTCCTCCTACCGCGCCACGCCTTGCATTCCGCGCGGCTGCGGATGGAGGGAATCGGTGATTGGCGTTCTCAGCTCCCGCCTGATCTGGAATCCTGGTGCGAACGCCTGACTACAACACCTGCACGTTCTCGAAGCGGATGACTTTGCCAGCAAAATTGTGGTCGGTCGCCAAGTTTAGGCCGCCGAATTTCTCATACTTCTCCCAGGTGCCGTGCATGACGGTGTCCGCCTTCGGGATGTAATCCCAAGCGCGGACCAGCTTCGTCTGCGGATCGATATAGAGGACGTATTGATCGCCCGGCGTCAGGCCGACCTGCGCGAAACTCAGACGCAAGACATCGCACATCGCGCCGTCGCTTTCTATTTGTCCCTCCGCCGCGAGCTTCGTCCCGGGATCGAGAATCTTCAGCGGCGCGAGCAACCAGTAGGAATCGTTCGTCCAGCGCGCGTAGGCGGCCTTGGCGGCTTCGTCGGTCGCCGGCGCGGCCAGATTGACGGTCACGTCCTTGTCCTTCCATTTCACGTGGTCCGTCATGTCGGCTACTTTCCAATCGTGCTCGGCCCGGGCGAGTTCCTTCCCGTTTTCTTCGACGACGAAGGTGAAGCGAATCTCCTTCACCTTTGACCAGTTCTCGCCGCCGCTGGCCTGCCAGACGCTTTTTGCCAACTCCTGAGCCTTGGCGTCGGCCTCCTCCCCTGGGAGGTGGACTGCTCCGAGGAGCGAGAGCGCGAGCACGAGTGAAACGGAGCGAAGAATCATGGTGGAAAAGTGCCAGCCGCGCGCCGCATTGCAATCACGCGTCTCCGCAATATCGTAGCGCCTCAAGGATGCGAACCCGATATTTTTTCCTCATCGTAGCGATGTTTCTGGCCTTGGCGCCGCTCTCGCGCGGCGAGGGAGAAGCGGTCAGCTCGCGTCTGCGTGATCCGAACGAACTGGCAGCACCTTCGTTCGAAATTGCCAGCGAGACCTCGTATCTTTTGGGCTCGTTCGGGAACCCGAACAGCTACGAAGTCGGCGCGCAATTCATCACCGCGCGCTGGCGTTGGGGAATCAACGATCACGACACCTGGACGCGCGGCTACAATCAGGTCTACGCCCTCGCGATGGCGGAACCTATTTTCCGCGGCCCGGAGAATCGCTATTTCGGCATCTCGTTAGGCTTTCGTTATAATTTTGTGCCGCGCGGCAGCCGCTGGCAGCCCTATATGTCCGGCGGTGTCGGCCTGGGATGGATCGATAGCCACGCCAACGTCTTCGGAGCCCAGGGACAGGATTTTACCTTCAATATCCTGAGCGCGTTCGGTGTTTCATATCAGGTGAATGATCACGTCAAGGCGAGCGTGGGCGTCTTGTATCAGCATCTCTCAAACGCCGCCCAGACGGATCCGAATCCGAGTTTAAATCTGTTCGGTCCGCAAGTGGGCCTTACCTATTCATTCTAGGAACAGATTCAGATGGCAGAGGAAAATGTCTTGGTCGTGCCGCGCAGTCTTTTCGACGAACTGGGGAGTTTTCAGGGTCTAAACTTCGAACCGGAGAAATATTTGCCGTCACTTCTGGCGCGCGGAAATAATTTCTTCAAACCGCGCGCCGCGGCCGAAACGGATCCTGCTTGGAAACAAATCATCCCGTACGCGCTCATCGTGCATGGCGAGACCGTGCTGCATTATGTGCGCGGGAAAAAAGCCGGCGAGCAGCGCCTGGTCTCGAAGGGATCGATCGGTATCGGCGGCCACATGAACGATACCGACGAATCACTTTTCGCCTGGGACGAGACCGCTTATCGCGCCGGAGTAGAACGCGAGGTCAACGAGGAATTGCAGATCGAGACGCCGTTCGAGGACCGAATTGTCGCGCTCTTGAATGACGACAGCACCGAAGTCGGGCGCGTCCATCTCGGCATCGTGCATGTTTTTCAAATGGCCGAGCCAAAGGTGCAGAAGCGGGAGGCGATGATCACGAATCTCGCGTTCCTGACCCGCGAGGAACTGCGCGCGCGGCGCGAACAACTGGAGAGTTGGTCGCAGATTTGCCTCGACGGGATCGACGAACTGTTACGGCCGGCCTAACGAGGCTGCGGAATCGGACTGGCCGTCGCGGGCGCCGGAGCGGGAACGGGTGCGATGTCCCAGGAGAGGTTGAGATAATCGATCTGCCACCAACCATTGGGACAGGCCACGATGAGATCGAGATCGGCCCCACGCGTCGGGTACTGCAAATGCGCACGAAATTTCCCGTGCGGCTCGAAAAACTGATTAGTGAAGTTCACCTCCCCGGTAACGCCGATCTCAGGTGCTGGCGTGCCAAATTCGCGAAAATGATTCAGCATCCGCTCGCGAAAAGAGGGCGGAAATTGCAAGGCCGCATCCTGCCCCATATGGGTGTCGAGGAAGTGTCGATCGTAATCGATCGCCAGCCGCGCGGCGGTCGCTTGCGCGAAGGCGCGAGCTTCCTTTTCGCTCTCTTGCGAAGAATGCAGGAGCCACCAATATCCTCCGCTTAGAAGCGCGAGCACGATCACCAGCAAGACGATTACCTGCCCTCCGACGCGTCGGTTAACCTTGAGTTTCACAAAGGAAAGCCTAACGACCGTTGTCGGCTATTTTGGGGTGCGGCCACCGCTGATGATCTGCCCATCGCGGATATAAACGCGCCGCGCTTGCTTGCCGGTATACATCCCGAATTTGTTGCGCGAATTCACTTTGAAATCGACCACATAGCCCGCAAAGGTCTCGCCATTGCGCGCCTTCACCTCGACCGTTTTAGGCTCTTCGATAAATTCGATCTGCGCGCTGGCGGGATCGATCAGTTGTTCATCGAGCCAGCGGCTGATGAGTTCGCGGTAGGCGATGGGATAAACGCCAAACTTTGCCGTCTCGGCCGAGGTTTGGTTAACGGTTTGGCCGAGCGCGGGAGCGCCGACAAGAAAGAGCAACCCGAGGGAACAAAACGCGGAGAGAAAAATTCGTCTGTTCATGGCACAAACTTACGTCCATCCCCGCGCGGCGTCGAGCGCCGCGCCCATCTAGCGCTGATCGATCGGAACGACCTTTTTCCCGACGGGCTCGCCGACATACTCGCTCAGCGGCCGATAGAGTCGGTTGTCTTCCAGTTGCTCGAGGACGTGCGCACACCAACCCGAGGTGCGCGCGATCGCGAAAACAGGCGTGAACAAGTCGGTCGGAATGCCTAACGAATAGTAAACCGTCGCGGAATAGAAATCGACGTTCGCGTTCAGATTTTTCTTCTCGCGCATGAGTTGCGCGATCCGTTCCGACATCTTGATCCATTTCGGATCCCCGAGTTTCTCGCTCAGTTTCACCGCCATCCGCTGCAAGTGGGGTGCACGTGGATCGAGCGTCTTATAAACGCGATGCCCGATCCCCATGATCTTCTTTTTCTGCGCGAGCTGCTCCTCGATGTAAGCGTCCACGCGATCCTCGGAGCCGATTTCCTCCAGCATCTGGATGACGCCTTCGTTAGCCCCGCCGTGCAGCGGACCTTTTAGCGTCCCGATCGCGGAGGTGATGGCGGAGTAAATATCGCTGAGCGTGGAAATGGTGACGCGCGCACTGAAGGTCGACGCGTTCATCCCGTGGTCGGCGTGAAGCACGAAAGCCACGTCCAGCGTATCCGCCGCTTCCTGACTGGGCACCTCGCCGCTCATGAGATAGAGAAAATGCGCAGCCTCCCCGAGATCGCCGCGCACCGCCGGCAATTCCTTCCCCTGCCGTGCGCGATGAAAATAGGCGGCAATCACACCCACCTTCGCTGTGATGCTGCGGGCCCGGCGTAGATTTACTTCCGGCGTCTCTTCCTTGCCCAAATCGGGATCGTAAAGGCCAAGCATCGAGACCGCCGTCCGGATCACATCCATCGGCTCGGCACCTTTTGGCGCCTTGCGCAAAAATTCCACCACGCCGGCGGGCAATTCGCGTTGGCCGCGCAAAGTTCCCTCGCACTGCTCGAGTTCCTTTCGGTTCGGCAGCCGATTATTCCAGAGCAAGTAAACGACTTCTTCGTAGCTGACGTGGCCCGCCAGTTCGTTGATGTCGTAACCGCAATAGACCAACTGTCCTTTGTCACCCACGACCGCGCTCAAGCGCGTCGAATTGGCGACGACGCCTTCCAGACCTCTTGTTCCCAATGGCATGTTTTACCTCCGCCCTTTCATTTGCTCAATCAAAGTATCAGCCATGGTGGCGGGCGTGTCAGCTACGGCGATGCCGGCTGCGCGCAGTGCTTCGATTTTTCCCTGCGCGGTGCCTTTGCCACCCGAGACAATCGCGCCCGCGTGGCCCATCCGCCGCCCAGGCGGCGCGGTCGCTCCCGCGATGAAAGCAGCGACCGGCTTTTGGTAATTTTTTTGGATCCACTCCGCCGCTTCTTCTTCCGCGGAGCCGCCGATTTCTCCGATCAGAATCAGCGCATGCGTCTCGGAGTCTTCCTGGAAAAGCTTCACCGCGTCGAGGTGCGACATGCCATTAATCGGATCGCCACCGATGCCGATGCAGGTCGATTGGCCGTAGCCGCGCGAGGTTAATTGCCAAACCGCTTCGTAGGTAAGCGTGCCGGAGCGCGAGATCACGCCGACGTTACCGGGCTTGTGAATATAGCCGGGCATAATCCCGATCTTGCATTGGCCTGGTGTGATGATGCCCGGGCAATTCGGACCAATCAGGCGCGACTTCGATCCCTCCATTTGCGCTTTCACCCGCATCATATCCATCACCGGAATTCCTTCGGTGATGCAAATCACGAGTTCCACCTTGGCATCGACAGCCTCTAAAATCGCGTCCGCCGCACCAGCCGCCGGGACAAAAATAACCGACACGTTGCAACCGGTTTGGGTGCGAGCTTCCAGCACCGTGTCGAAGACCGGCACCTTCCCTTCGAATTTCTCGCCGCCGCGGCCGGGCGTGACGCCTGCGACCACGTTCGTGCCGTATTCCATGCACTGTTTCGCATGGAAACCGCCAGTCTTGCCGGTGAGGCCCTGCACCAGCAGGCGAGTGTTTTTATCGACGAGGACTGCCATCTAGCTCTTTCGTTTATGCGCCACTAGTTTGTTGCCGTCGGGATCGCGGAACTGCGCCATGAAACACACCGGCGTCTCCGTTTTCTCCATGTCGAATTCGACCCCGCGTTCCTTCAGAGTCGCGATCGTTTGGTCGATATCATCCACTTCAAACGCGATTGTCGTCCCGTCGCGCGACGGTTGCCAATTCGGGTGCTGGCCCACGCCGATCGTCGTGCCGCCGAGCGTATACTCCGCCCAGGGAAAATCTCCCGGGGCCGAATCCGGCTTTAGTTCCAGGGTCTCTTCGTAAAATTTGCGTGAGCGTTTGAAATCTGAAACCGCCACCGCCACGAATGCTACTTCCTTGATCATGCTGTCTCCTCAGCCTCCGTTTTTACCTTGTGAATGATGACTTTGTTCCCGTCCGGATCCTCGATCACCGCCATCCGACAAACCGGCGAGTCCACTTCGTCGAACTCGATCTTGTGCTCACGCAGCCGCGCCAACGCGTCCTCGAGACTCTCCACTTCCAGCGCCACGCTCGTGCCCTGATTTGAGGGTTTCCATTGCTCGCCGATGCAGGCAATCGCAAGCGTGCCGGAACCAATGGGATATTCGGTCCACATCTCGCCCGTCATTTCGGGATCGGGCTGCAAACCAAGAACGCCTTCATAAAATTCGCGCGCGCGTTTCATGTCGGTCACGGGAATTCCGCTGAAGGCAATTTGCGTGATCTTCATTTTGCTTGAGCCGCCTTCACTGCTTTCTGCGCGGCATCACCGAGATCGTCCGCCGTCGTCACCGGCAAACCGGAATCCGCGATGATCTTCTTGCCTTCTTTCACGTTCGTTCCTTCCAGCCTAACGATCAGTGGCACGGGCAGATTCACCGCCTTCACCGCATT
>JBDUAE010000505.1:0-1846 GCA_040004805.1 Chthoniobacterales bacterium
CTGCACGCGCAACAGGTGCAGGGATTTTTCGATATCCCGGTGGATCACCTCTATTCCCTGCCGGTACTGATCAAATATCTGCGGACGATTCTGACGGGGAAAACCGTGGTGGTTTCGCCCGACGTGGGAGGCTTGAAAATGGCCTCAGCCTATTCGCAAACGTTGGGAGCGAATCTCGCGATCGTGGCCAAGCAGCGGAAAAGCGCGACGGAGACGAAAGTGCAGTACGTCATCGGCGAAGTGGAAGGCTGCGATGTTTTGCTGGTGGACGATTTGACTGAGACCGCAGGGACGCTCTGCTCGGCCGCCGCGGTCTTGAAAGAGCACGGCGC
The DNA here is from genome assembly GCA_040004805.1 of Chthoniobacterales bacterium. Taxonomy (GTDB): domain Bacteria; phylum Verrucomicrobiota; class Verrucomicrobiia; order Chthoniobacterales; family UBA10450; genus JACCTI01. The sequence goes on from JBDUAE010000505.1 coordinate 333, forward strand.
CAAAAAAATCTATGCAGCCGTTTCGCACGCTGTCTTGGTGGATCTCGCCATTCCCCGTTTGCAAAATTCCCAGATCGAGGAATTAATTACGACCAACAGCACGCCTGTGCGCGAGGTGGAAGGCTTCAAAACCACCGTCCTCTGCATCTCCGAGCTTCTCGGAGAAGGGATTAAGCGGATTCATAATGACGAGTCCGTCTCGTCGCTGTTCAAGATCGAGAACGAAAAAGAGTAGGAATTCATCATGGCCAAACAAGTTAAACTGACCGCGGAACCACGCACCGGTCTCGGACGTTCTGCAGTGCGAAAATTAAAGGCCATCGGCGTGGTGCCGGCGGTGATTTACGGGGCGAAAGATAAGCCGGAGGCGTTGCAAGTTTCGCGGCGCGAGATCAACGCCATGCTCAGCCACGCCTCGGGCGAAAACATTCTGGTGGAGCTCGAGGTGAAGGGCAGCGCCAACCGTCTTGCGCTCGTCCAGGAAGTGCAGCACGCCCCTGTCAGCGGTGATGTCTTGCACATCGATTTCCATGCGGTCTCGATGGATGAAGTGATTGAAGCCGACGTGCCGCTGGAACCGACCGGCATAGCCAATGGCGTGAAGAATTTCGGCGGACTGCTCGAACAGAGCGTGCGTTCGCTTTCGATCGAGTGCTTGCCGCGCGATTTACCCGACGTGATCTCGGTCGATGTTTCTGCTTTGAATATTGGGGATGCAATTCACGTGAAGGATATCCCGCTGCCGCAGGGCGTGACCACGCGGGTGCCGGCCGATCTAACGGTGATCTCTGTTCTCGCGCCGACGGTGGAAGAAGAGTCGACGGCTACGGCCGAAGCACCGGCTGCTCCGGAAGTGATCAAGGAGAAAAAGGAAGATCCCGAAGCCGCGGCCGCGGCGGCGAAGGACAAGAAGTAGGCGCGGCTCAGGCCCGCGTTTTAAGTTCGATTGTCGCCCGACGCTGCCGGTATTCGTTTGGTCGTCGGCCTGGGAAATCCGGGCCCGGAATACGAACGCACCCGGCACAACATCGGCTTCGTGGTGCTCGATCAGCTGGCGGCTGATTTGCAGGCTAACTGGGAGCGTTCCACAAAGTGGGGCGCGTTTTGCGCAAAGGCCGGGCAGACCATTCTGGTCAAACCGATGACCTTCATGAACCGCAGCGGCGCGCCTTTGTTGGCGGTCGCGCAATTTTACAAAATCGCGCCCGCAGAAATTCTGGCGGTTTTTGACGACCTCGATTTGCCACTGGGGCGTCTCCGCATCCGGTTGGAAGGCGGCACCGGCGGGCACAATGGGATCGACTCGATCATCGCCACATTGGGAAGCGATCAGATTCCGCGGCTGCGGGTCGGAATCGGTGCCGCGCCCGAGGCCGGCGCAGTCGATTATGTCCTCGGCCGTTTCTTCGAAGAAGAGCAATCGATCGTGGAAAAAACCGTCGTTCGAGCGGTCGAAGCAGTGAAATGGTCGATTGACAAAGGCGTCGTTTCCGCGATGAACACGTTCAACAAAA
>JBDUAE010000006.1:0-20565 GCA_040004805.1 Chthoniobacterales bacterium
GATCGCGTGCTCTTTTTGGTGACGGATCGTTGCGCGAGCTACTGTCGCTATTGCACCCGCAGCCGGGTCGTGAGCGGGGTGGGCGAGCAGGAATTGCACACCGAGTTTGAAGATATCTATCGGTATCTGGAAGAGCACACCGAAATCCGGGACGTCCTTCTTTCCGGCGGTGACGCCCTCCTTTTTAGCGATAACAAGCTGGAAGGAATTCTGAAGCGCCTCCGCGCGATCCCGCATATCGAGTTCCTGCGCATCGGTACGCGGGTGCCGATCTTTCTCCCGCAGCGCATCACGCCCGAGCTTTGCCAGATGCTGCAGAAATATCATCCGCTCTGGATGAGCGTCCACGTCAACCACGCGCGCGAACTCACCACCGAGGTGAAAGCAGCTCTGGAACGCCTCGCCAATCACGGGATTCCGCTAGGGAATCAGAGCGTGCTCCTCGCGGGCGTAAACGACAATCTCGAGACCATGCGCACGCTCGTGCAGAAGCTGCTGATGTGTCGCGTCCGCCCTTATTACATCTACCAATGCGACCTCATTACCGGCTCGGCGCATCTGCGCAGTTCCGTGGCGAAAGGGATTGAGATTATCGAAGGACTCCGCGGCCACACTACCGGTTATGCGGTGCCGCAATTTGTCATCGATGCTCCCGGCGGCGGCGGCAAAGTCCCGATCAACCCAGGCTACGTTCTCTATCACGACCAGGAAAAAATCGTGATCCGGAATTACGAAGGCCAGATCTTCGAATATCCCGAGAGTGGCGGGGGCGAGCAGCGGATGGAGTCGGCGCCTGCGCGCGAATACCACGATGAGTATTTGTATTCGTAAGCGGCGGCTCGAAAAATAGCCGACACCGTCGGTTCGTTAGAGGGTGTGATGAACTTTAGCCGTCAGCGCAGAGTTGTCTTTGACCAAGACTGAGTCAACCCGCCTGACGCTTGGGAAGCAACGTCGATCAGGCGGCGTCATCCTGAGTCGCGCAGACGACGAAGGATCCCGCACTAGGAGCAGAGACGCTCCGATGCCAGCGGTGGGATAAGGCCGCCAATGCGAGATCCTTCGGCGCGCTGTGCCGCCTCAGGATGACACGCACTCAAGGTTCATGACACCCTCTAGGCGTAGACCAGCAGATCGATGTCTTCCGGTAACAGGCTCGAAACTTCGCGGATGATGTTGCCGCGTAGAATATTTATCAGCGCGTTCCGTCCAGGTGCGCCCAAAATCAGGCGAGCCGCGCCCAGAGTGGCGGCGATGTCCACAATGGTTTCCGCAGCCGACTCGCTGACGGCGTAGCAAAAAAGCGGCGGCTGATCACCCGCTTGTTCTTTGGCGTAGGCAAAAATCGCGCGCGCTTCCTCATCCTCCTGCCACTTTCGGCTCCGGTCCTCTTCGGTGACGAAGCGTTGTTCGCGGATAAAAAGCAGGTAGAGACGCCGGTTCGTGTCGCGCGCTTCGCGCAAGGCAAAATCCAGCGTTCGCCCCTTATTCCGAACCGCGCAGAGCATGACGTCGCCGCCGATTGAGCCAACACCCGCCTCCGCGGCGGAGACCTGCACTGCGAGGGATCGCGGGTGCAGGCCGGTTGCTTCCTTCCGCGCCCGGCGTTCTTGCACGAGGGCGCGCAGGATGAGCCCGATGACGAGCAATGTGACGACGAAAATACGGGCGTTCGGCTTATCAATGAGGAGCGATATCTCGATCAAGCCCATGATGACGAAGGTGGTCAGCATCAAACCGCGCTCCCATGCTTTCATCACGAGCTTCCTGTCCGTGGAAGTCGCGCCCAGATTGGCCGCGATCGCGCCCACCACGCCGACGGCATATAGATCGGCCAGGCCGGCCACATCCTTGACCAGGATCACCAGCGCCATGGGGACGAGGGTGGCGAAAAGCATGGCAAAATTCGGCACTCCCCATTTGTTGAGATGCTGGAAAATCTTCGGCATCTCCCGGTCCCGCGCCATCAGGAACTGAATGGTGATCAGTCCCACTACCGAAGTGTTGACGGCCGAGAGCAGGAGCAACCCGAAGACCATGCTGATGATAATGCCGAAGATGTGGCCGAGATGTGTCCCAAGCACACCGCCGACAAAATTTTCTCCCATGTAGCGCAGCATGTAATCGCGCACTCCCGCCGCGCCCGGCGCGTCCACTTCCCGGCCGGAGACATGCAGTCCGCCCAGCGCATGCATGGCCAGGCCGAGGAGCGCGGTGAAAAACACCACCTCGATCATCACCATCAGAAGCGCCGGAGTCGACGTCCGCCGCACCGAGGGATTGGCATCCGTGCTACCCGGATCCAATTTCATGACTCCCGTCGCGGTGGCGATGGCCTCCACCCCGGAAAGTGCGAGCACGATGCCCACGAACCCGTTCCAGTTCTTCAGAAAGCCTCCCTGTAACGGCTGCAAATTTCCGATCGCCACGCCCAGATGCGGCAGACTGAAAAGCGCCAGCACCACCACCACGATCACCGTCGGGATCGAGATCAAAGCCGCGAGACCGCCGGTGTGTTTGGGCCCCAGCAAATTCAAAAGCCCGATCAGCAGAATAGCCCCCGCGGCAAACTTTTCCGGGTGCGGCACGCCCAGGTAGGCAAAGGCCGAAAGGGAACTGATCGCCGCCGTTACCAGATAATCGGCGATCAGCAGAAATGCTCCGACGATGGAGATTACCTCCGAACGGCCGCGCACGCTGGCGTAAACGCCGCCTCCGTCCGGGTACAGCCGGCAGATGACGATGTAATTCAGCCCCACCAGCAGGGTCAGGGCACACATCGTCGCAATCAGCCAAAAAGAAGCGTAGCCGCCCACGGCAAACGCCAAGCCGATCACGTAGGCCTTGCTCGTGCCCCAGTCGCCGTAAAGGATTCCCGCCGCTCGTGGCACGTCCACGTTGCGCGGTCGTTTGATATTTGTTTCTAGCACATACGTCCCATCCGGGCCGCGCTCGCGCGACGAGCCAGCCCACCTGCACGGGTGTCGCGCTGGGACATTCCCTTGCCTTTTAACGAAGCCGACGAGGTTAGCTGTCGGGCTAGAGCCATTAAATGCTCCCGATGCCGCACATCGTACGCCCCGATCGGAATCACGCTTTTCCCAGCGCGCCCCGAAATTGGATCCCCCGCTGACTCGCCCCAGGGCGAGCCATTAAGCAAACAAAGAACTAAGGAGATGCTCCGTGCAGCCCTCGCTGGGGTCAATTTCAAATTACGATGGGGCCGGCAAATTCCGTGGAATTCCGCATATTCCGTGGAGCGCCTCCACGAAAATATGAGACTTTCCTGTAGTCGATTTCACTTGCTGCGGTGTCGGTCGTTGACTAAAAAAGGGCCGACTAATTGGAGAAATAACATGCTTAACCAATCAAAAGCGACCGGAAGGATTCTGCCCTGGCGCCGAATCAACAAAACCAAATCATCTCTGGATTCCTCCATTTCTGGTATCACTCCTGCTAATTCAACCATCTGTTCGACCATGAGCCGAAATCACAATTCCTGCAGCCTGACCGCGTTTTCGCGGAGGTTTGCGCTTGCCCTTATTCTCCCGCTTTCTTTGGCGTCGAGTCTGGTTCGCGCCCAAGACGCGATCCGTCCCTCACTCGCAGGCGAGGCAACCGCGGAAGCGCGTCGCCAATCCTTCGACCAGATTCCCTATAATCTGCTCTTGGGTCCGGTTCGTTTCCGCTTCAGCGCCACCGCGGGGATCGAATACAACGACAACATCAATTACGCGGAGGTAAATAAACTCGAGGATTTCATCTTCCGGCCGCAGGTGAACTTCAATGCCCTCTGGCCGATCACGCAGCTCAATACCCTGCGTCTCGACATCGGGCTCGGCTACGCGTTTTACCTCGATCACTCGAATTACAACACCAACGCCATCCTGCTCTCGCCCAATTCGGCTCTCTCATTCGACATCTTCGTCAGCGATTTCCGGATCAACTTCCATGATCGGTTTTCGCTCGAGCAAGATCCGATCGGCGAGCCCGGGTTGAGCAACGTTGCCGACTACGGCCGTTTCCAAAATACTGCGGGAGTCTCCGTTCTCTGGGATTTGAACAAGGCGGTTCTCACGCTCGGCTACGATCATTACAACTTCATCGCCACCACGAGTGATTTCGATTATCTCGACCGCAATTCGGACAGCTTGACCGGTTCGGTGAGCGTGGCCGCGACTTCAACTACCGGGATCGGTGTCGAGGGCAGCTACATTCTCACGCGCTACGACCAGAATTTCCTGAACGGTTCCGATACCTATAGTGCCGGTGTTTTCGTCGAAACACAGATCACCAATAACGTGAAGCTGCGCGTCGCGGGCGGCTACCAGGATATCCGCTCCGACTCGAACACGGTGACCTTCGGACCCTTTCCTCCGGGCGTGATCCCGGGCGGCGCCGGCTTCGTGACCTTTGCCGATCGCGCGAACTCGGACGATTATTACGTTAATCTCCTCCTCTCCCACCGCATTAACGCTGCTCTCACCCACAGTATTTCCGCCGGCCACGAATCCCAGCTTGGCGTAAATTCCAACTACGTCCGGGTCAACTACGTTCGGCACACCGCGAGCTGGAACATTATCAATCGCACCCTCCTTGCGACGGAACTTTTTTACGAGGATGCGGAGGATTCAGGCGGAATCGTGGATGAACATTTGCAACGCTACGGGGGCGGTGTCTCGCTCGGTTTTCAGTTGACCCAGCACGTCACCCTCGGCGCTCGCTACCAATACACGCGGAAGGATTCGGACGTGCCCTTGCGTGATTATAAACAAAACCGCGTCTCGCTCGACGGCACCTATAGCTTCTAATTTCGGAGATTTTGCAATTGCATGAGAATCTGGGCCTGCACCTTCCTAATCTTGGCGTCTCTTTCGGGGCCGCTTTTGAAGGCACAGGAACCGGCCTCACGCCTTAGAGTTCCGGAGCCAAACCCATCGTCTTCGCTGATCGCGCCCCCGGCGGCGCGCGCGGTCGGGCCCGAGCCCGCCGCCTCGAGTACCGTCATGCTGACGAACTCGATGAACGTGCTCGACGATCGGAAGCGACTTGGCAGTAACGATTTTGTCAGTTTCCGCGTGGTGGAGGATCGCGACAACGAATCCCAGCGCCTGCGGGTAAACGACAATGGGCAGTTGGAAGTTCCTTACGTCGGCCTCGTGGCGGCCGCGGGCCGGACCTCGAAGGAGCTGGCGTATTCGATCAAGGCGTTGCTGGAAAAAGAATACTATTATCACGCCACCGTGATCATCGCGATCGACCACGTGAGCGAAAAATCGCGCGGGCGGGTTTACGTTACGGGTTCAGTTCGTGGACCCGGGCCGCAGGAGATCCCGCCCGATGAATCCTATACCGTCAGCAAGGCGGTGATCCGCGCGGGTGGGTTTGGAGATTTTGCCGACAAACGCAAAGTGCGGGTAACGCGCAAAAACGGGCAAGATTTTGTCGTCGACCTCAAGAATGTGATTGAGCGGGGAAAAAGCGAGGAAGATGCCGTGCTCCAGCCCGACGATCAGATTTTCGTCCCGCAGAAGCTCGTAAATTTTTAGCATGCAAGCGCCCGCGCCCGACCGTCCGACTACCGCGCCCTGGACGACTTCGTTCATCACCAGGCTGCACCGTTATAAGTCCCTTTTCCGCCGCCGCTGGTGGGTGCTGCTGCTGACGGTTTCTCTCGGTCTTTTTATCCAGGCCTGGCTGATTTATCAATCGCCGCCGCAATTTCTTTCCACGAGCAAAATGATGCTCGCGGGCAAGTTGAACTTGAGCCAGGGCGCGGTTTACAGCGAAGACAGCGTTAATTTTTACGGCACTCAAATCCAGCTCATGGAGAGCTCGGAAGTGCAGGGGAGCGCAGAGGCACTGGTGCGCTCGACTCATCCGGAGTTGCAACCTTCGAAGATAAAATTAGCCGTCACCCAAAAAGCGCGGACGTCGATTTTCGATCTCCAAGCCGTCGGCGCCACGCCGGATTACACTCAAGCGTATTTGGACGCGATGATGGTGAAGTATCTCGACTTCAAAAAAGGCATGCGGGAGGACCAGGGTCATACCGTGACCACGGCGATCACTGAACAGCTAATCCAGGTGGAGAAAGATTTGCGCGTCAGCGAAGACGAGATGCTTGAATTCCAAAAGCAAAATAATATCGGCTTCATCCAGGAAGAGGGAAACAGCGCCGCGCAATACCTCGTGCGTCTCAATCAACAATACGCCTCACTCAAGACGGAATACGAACTGCTGGAGAAGCTCGACCTCGATCAAAATCTCGATCGTTCCCCGTCCGCAAAACCGGAACCTGGCGCTTCGCCGGCGGACGGCAATGCGCAAGCCACGCAGGGGATGCCCTTCTCCGATGTCGGGCCGGAAGGCGACTACCTCAAGGCCAAGCAATCGGTCCAATTACTCAAAGCTGAACGGGACACGCTCGCGCAGGATCTGCGCCCGCGGCACCCGAAGATCATCAAGTTAAACGACGAGATTTCCAAGTATGAGAACCTGATTTCTCTCTTCCGTGCTGACGCCGTGGAGAAACTGGCCACGCGCCGGAATTCGATCGGGAAGCAAATGGAAAATTTGCAGGTCAATATCAAGGAATGGGAATCGAAAGCGCTCGATCTCTCGCAGCGCCTGGCCCAGTTCAATCGCCTCAAAGGCAAAGCCGATCGGCTGAAAACGCTCTACGATCGACTCATGACGAACATCAAGGATGTCGGCGTTTCGCAAGTGGTGGACGGAAGCGATCAGGTTTCCATTATGGAAAAGGCTACCGCTCCGACTTCGGTGCGGCCGGGATTGTTGAAAGGGCTGTTGATCGGTCTGATCCTCGGAATTTTTGCCGGCATCGGCGTGCTTCTTCTCCTCGATCGGATCGACGATCGGATGGCCTCCTTCGGCGAATTCCAAAACCACTTTACGGAACACGTTTTGGGGCAGATTCCGCGCGAGAAAACCAAAGGCCGGGTCTCCCTCCTGCAGCCAGACGATGCGCGACATGTCTTCGCCGAGTCGTATCGAAATATTCGCTCATCGATCTTCTTTATGCCCTATGAGGGGCCACGCCCGAAGACTCTTCTCATAACCAGTGCGGTGCCGAATGAAGGCAAATCGACCATCTCGGCCAATCTCGCCATCACCTTTGCCCTTTCCGGCGCGAAGACCCTTTTGATCGATGGAGATCTCCGCCGCGGCGCGCAACGCGAGGCTTTCGATATTTCTTCCCGAATCGGTTTCGCCGAGGTTTTGAAAGGCGAGGTGAACTGGCAAGAAGTCGTGGTGCCGACGGCTTATCCGAGTCTCTTTGTGCTTCCGCGCGGGAAGACCCTCTCTCAACCGAGCGAGCATCTCCTGCGCGATTCGACCGATCGGTTGCTCCAGGAAATTTACAATCACTTCGATTACATCATCATCGATAGCTCGCCCGTGCTGGCGGCCGATGATACTACCAGTCTCGCGCCGAAAATCGACGCCACTCTCTTTGTCGTCCGGCTTTCCTACACTTCCGCCCGGTTGACGAAGAAGAGCCTCGAGTTGCTTTACAACCGGCAAGTCAATGTTCCGGGCGTGATTCTGAATTATGTCGATACCTCGCTGCCGGAGTACTATTACTATCAATACTCTGAGTACTACAATACCCCGCCGGCTACGACGGAAGATCGACACGGGGTGCCCGCTTTGGGCAATCAAGGCAACCACGTTTCCTAGCAGCAGCGACGCCGGCTAATTGACGACGCCCGCGCGGGAGGAGCCGGATGCCGAACTTCGGATATCGCTGGGCGCGCGTAGAGGGCGCGAATTTCCGCCGAGCCTACCGAGCGTCGCTCTCTTTTCTTCCCCGACCGGTTGTCCGGGAAGAGTCGGTGTTGCCTTTCGAAGTTTACACTTACTCGAGCGAAGCAATGCTGCCCGAGCAGATCGCGTCCTTGCGCTCGCTTCTGCGCTATGCGGGTCGCCCGAGTCGGATCACCATTGTTTCGGATGGCAGTCATCCATCGCGGAGCCTTGATCTGCTGCGTCGGCTCGATCCGAGCGTGGTCGTGATGCGCGCGGCCGAGCTGCCCCTTGTGGACGTGCCGTCGCGGCTGCAGGATTATCTGACGCGACATCCTACTGGCAAACAGATGAGCCTGATTATGTCGCTCCCAGCGCGTGGCCCCGCCCTCTACCTGGATGCGGACGTGCTATTTTTCCCGGGCGGGCGCGATCTCACGGCAGAGCTGGAACGCAGCCCCGGCCCGGCTGCGTATCTGCTCGATTGCCAACTTTCGGCGGACGAAAGGATGCTGCGCGATCCTTCCGAGCACGCGAATCCAGTGAATACGGGTTTTCTCTTTTTGCGCGAACCGCTCGATTGGACTCTGAGCGTCGCGCGCTTGATGGAACTGTCGGGCGAGCCGAGTTTCTTCACCAACCAAACTGCGGCTCATCTCACGATGCACGCCAATCGCGCGCAGCCGCTCGATCCCGCAAAATTCGTGGTGCGATTGGACGACCAATTTATCTATCAGGACCGGCACGCAGCTTCCGACCTCGTCTTGCGGCACTACGTTAATCCGGTGCGCCACAAATTCTGGACCTCGCTTTGGCGGCAGGGCGCTTTATGAAGACGCCGGAACGGCCTCTTCGCATCCTGGTTGTCGTTAATCTTAATTGGGATACACGCCTCGGCGCGGTGCGAGTCTGGGCGGAATTAGCCGACCAATGGCGCGCCGCTGGCCACATCGTGGAGAAGTATTGCCTCTCCGATGCGTTTCCGAAGGCGCGGGTTTCGCGGCCCGGCTTCGCGCTCCGGCAGGTCCTCTTCGCTTACAAGGCCGCTGCTTTTGTGAAGAAAAACGGCGCTCCCTTTGACGTGGTCGACGCTCTTATCGGCACACTTCCATTCTCCAGACGGCGCCTTCACTTTTCTGGTCTACTCGTCGCGCGCTCCGTCGGGCTCTACCGTTTATACGAGCGTTTCGAGCAAAAAATGGCCCGGGATAAACCACCCACTTCGCGCGGCAAGTTAGTGGGTCGAATTTTCTATCCGCTGATGCGGCACTTCATTCTGCGTGATTCCGACCGTGCCGTGGCACAGGCAGATTTGCTGAATTTGCCTAACGAGGAAGAAGCCGGCTGTCTGCGCGAGGAAGGAATCGACGCTCATCGCATTGTCGTTTTGCCCTATGGGTTGACGCCGCCACGCGCGCAGGCCCTGGCCGCGGCGGCTCTCTCCCCGGCCAAGCGGCTGCTCCAGCAACGGGTGGCTTTTGTCGGGATGTGGAGTCCGCGCAAAGGTGGGCACGATTGGTTAGCCATCATCACCGCGGTGCGCGCCGAAGTGCCGGGAGCGTGCTTCCGTTTCCTCGGGACGATGGTGGAGGAGAAGGTGATTCGCGACGCCCTCGGGGGGGCGAGCGAGGGCGTGGAGTGCGTCGCGCATTATGAACCGGACGCACTGCCCGGGTGGCTGAGCGATTGTACCGTTGGCGCTTTTCCCAGTTATGTGGAGGGCTTCGGGCTGGCGGTGCTCGAAAAACTGGCGGCCGGTTTGCCGACCGTGGCCTACGCGACCGCCGGACCGCGCGACATTCTGCAGAGCTTGCCTGCCGCACTGCTCGTGTCGCCCGGAGACGTGCGGCAGTTTGCCCACTCACTCGTTAGTTTGCTCCGTTTGAGCGAGCCGAAATATCAGGAGATTTCGGAGCAGAGTCGGCGGGTGGCGGATACTTTTTCGTGGCCGCAAATCGCGCGGGACACGATCGAGATTTATCAACGGAAGCTGGCGGAAATGACGCGATGAGGGAAGAAGTCGTTATCATCACGCCCGAGCTCGCGCCGGGCTCGGGTGGGTTGGCCGATTACACCCGCCAATTCGTTAAAGAATGGCAGGGAATGTTCGACGTTAAATTTCTGCTTCCGTCGTCGAGTGGCTGTCCTACCGAGCAGAGCATGGGGAACAATCCGGCCGCCCTGTTGCGCAAGCTCCCGGCTCGCGGCGGAAAAGTCCTCCTGCAATACAGCGCCTACGGGTTCGACCGCTGGGGCTATCCGCGGGGGTTGCTGCGCACGTTGGTTGCTTGGAAGCGCGCGTCGGGTGGCCGGCTCGTCGTGATGCTGCACGAGACGTGGGCGTTTTGGCCATGGTGGAACAAAAACTATCCGCTCCAACAATTGCACCGCCGCGCGCTCGGGCGTTTGCTGCGCATAGCAGACGCTGTCTTTACCACTACGACAAAACAGGCGACACAACTGCGCGATTTGCATCCGCAAAGTGAGCCGGAGGTGATGCCAGTGGGCGCGAATATAAGCCCAGCGCCAGGCGCGCTCATTCCACGCGAGATCGGCTGCGCGGTGGTGCTCGGGCGGCAGGTGGCTCGCGTGCGCACCTTGCGCGCGATGCAGGCCGAGCTCACGGCGCTGGCTGCCGCTGGGTGTATCACCCAACTGATCACAGTGGGAATCGGAGATATTTCGGACGGGGTGGAGAGGGCCCTGCTTGCTGGCCTCGGCCTGCGCGATGGCTTCGTGCAAGAAGGCCCGCGCTCCGCGGAAGAGATTTCCGCGTTGCTCCTTCGCGCCAGTTTCGGAATCTCCGAACTGGATCGGGACAATGTTCCGAAGTCCGGCGTCTTCATGATCTTTGCCGCGCACGGTTTGAATGTGCTCTCGCCTTGCGCGGGTCGCGCGGAAGAGGCACCGCTTTGCTGGGCGACTCAGCCTAACGAGTTGCGAGAAGGTCTGGACGCGGTCGAACTTGCTCGGCGTTCCGCGCAGTTGCGCGCTTGGCAGGAGCAGGTCGGCTCCTGGTCGCAAATTGCCCGGCGATTTGCGACCGCGCTGGGGCTTGATGAAGCTGCCTGTCACATCCGATGAGGCGAAAAAAAATCTTAATCGTGAGCCCGTGCCAGGGCGGTTACGGAGGCATCGAAGCGTTTGTCCTCGCGGTCGTGGAAGCAGTACGCCGGGAAGCGGATTTCGAGGTGCAGATTTGTTTCAAGCGAACGAAGGGCGCCAAAATCCAGCCCGATCTGAAGCGGATGTTACGGGATGAGGACGTCCTGTTTTGCGACCGTGCGGATTGGGACTTAGTGCAGGCCATCCGTGGCGCCGATCTAGTGCATCTCCAGAATGCGTCTCCCGATGTCATCTTTCTGGCCAAACTTTTTCGCCGCCCTCTCGCTCTCACGATTCACAACTACATGCCGCGGCAGATGAATGCGCACCGCCTCCTCTGGCGTTGCGGAGCTCGGCTAGCCGACGCGCGCTGGTACAACTCGCAGTTTGTCTGGAATACTTGGGAGCCGGGCGAGAAGAGTCCGCACAGTCGCAAGGTGCCGACGGTGTCGAAACTGCCGGAGGGTTGGACTCCGCCCGAAATGCGGCGCGGCTTCGCCTTCATCGGTCGCTGGATTGCCAACAAAGGAATCGATACCTTGCTCGATGCCTACGCGCTCGCTCAACTTGACCGTGAGAAGTGGCCGCTGGTTTTAATGGGAGACGGACCGCTGCGGAGTCTGATCGAATACGCGATCCAGAAGAGAGGCGTCACTGGTATCGAAGTGCTGGGTTTTGTGGAGGAAGCAACCAAGACCGAGCGAATCAAGAATGCGCGCTGGATGGTGGTGCCTCCGAACACTCGGGAAGATTTCGGGCTGACTGCAGTGGAGGCGCGGCATCTCGGCGTGCCTTGTATCATCACGCGCGATGGAGGCTTGCCGGAGGCGGGCGGATCACAGGCGCTGATTTGCGAACCGAACGATCCGGCCGCGCTCGCGCGCTTGCTCGAGACTGCGGCGGCGATGGGCGCGGAGGAGTATGCGGAACGCGCGGAGCGGACGCGCGCGGAGCTCGCGAATGAGCTGGAGCCGATGGAGTTTTACGCGCGAGCCTATCGACAATTGCTGGAGAAAAGCGTGTCGGCTAACGAGCGTTTATGATTCTGCTGGCGCATCCTTTTGGGAACGCCAATGTGCGCGCGGTCTTGAGCGCGCTGGAGGGCGCGAATTTGCTCGCGCGTTTCGTCACGACTGTCGGCTACGCGAAAGATGCGACACTGCTTTCGTTTCTGCCCGCGAGTGCGCGGCGGCGCAGCTACGAATTGCCGACGGCGCGCGTAAAAGCCTACCCGGCGCGTGAAGTCGTTCGCTTGCTGGCAGTGGCGCTTGGAATACCGATCCGCCATGAGCGGGGTTGGGCGAGTATCGACCGGGTCTGGCAGGAACTCGATGCCCGGGCGGCGCGCTATTTCTGTGCGAACAAGCAGCGCCAGCGCATCGAGGCGGTCTATGCGTATGAAGATTGCGCGCTTCGGCTCTTCACGGCGGCGCGCGCTTTGGGCGTGCGGAGGGTTTATGATTTGCCGATCGCATACTACGAAACCGCGCAGCGCATTCTCCGGGAAGAAGCGGAACGTTACCCGGATTGGGAACCCACCTTGGGTGGAACGCGAGACTCGGACGAAAAGCTGGCGCGCAAACGGCATGAACTGGAGCTCGCCGATCTAGTAATTTGTCCGAGCAATTTTGTATTTGATTCGATCCCGGAGGCGACGCGGCAGGCAAAGCCTTGTGTGGTGATTCCTTTCGGCTCGCCCGCGCGCGAACTTGAGCGCGTCCCGGAACAGCGCTCGCGTCCGCTGCGGGTTCTGTTTGCCGGAGCGCTCACGCAACGCAAAGGACTGGCCGATTTGTTTGCGGCGTGTCGGCTAATTGGCGCGGGAGAAATCGAGCTGGTGGTGATGGGCTCGCTTTTGAGGCCGCTGCGCTGGTATCGAGAGCGCTTGGCCGATTTTACCTACGAACCGCCGCGATCGCATTCTGAGGTTCTGCGACTGATGCGCAGTTGCGATGTTTTTGTCCTGCCCTCGCTGGTGGAAGGGCGCGCCCTCGTGCAGCAGGAAGCGATGGCTTCGGGATTGCCCTTGATCGCGACCCGGAATGCGGGCGGCGACGATTTGATCGAAGAAGGCGTGACAGGTTTCCTCGTCCCGATTCGGTCGCCGGAGGCGTTGGCAGAAAAATTAAGCTGGTGCGCTGCGCACCGCGAGGCCACTTCTGGCATGGGGATTGCAGCTCAGGAACGGGCGGCTCAATTAACCTGGAAAGGTTATGGCGACAAAATAGTTGCCGCGATCCAGAATTTGACCGGCGCATGAACGAAAACCGCGAAACTACCTTGAAGTATCTTCGGTGGACGGTCTGGACTTATTTCTGGCTGCTCCTGGTTGAAGGTAGCCTGCGCAAATGGGTCGTGCCGCAACTAGCGACACCGCTCTTGCTCGTGCGTGACCCGGTGGTTCTAGTGGCGTACGTGCTGGCGTGGCGCGCGGGAATTTTCCCACGGAATTGGTGGGTTGTTTCGCTATCGATCATTGCGGGTCTTTCCTTTGCGATGGCGTTGATTCCGCTCTGGAATTATGTGACCCCGTTTCGGATTCTCCTCGTGGCGGGTTATGGGTTTCGCTGCAATTTCCTGCACCTTCCGTTCATGTTCGTGATCGCGCGCTGCTTCCGGCCAGAGGACGTGAAAAAGCTGGGCTGGTGGACGTTGCTTATTCTCGGGCCCATGGCCTTGCTCATGGTGGCGCAATTTCAAACGTCCCCAGATTCGTTCCTGAACCGGACGAGTACTGGCGAGGGAGAGATGATGACTTCCGCGCTGGGCCGCGTTCGCACGGCCGGGCCGTTTTCTTTCGTGGTCGGAGTGGCAGCTTATTTCGCGCTCGCGACTGCTTTCCTGGTCTGGGCAGCACTGCGCCGCGATGTTTATCGACTCTGGCTTTTGGGTTTTGCAGGCAGCGCGCTGGTTATCGGTATTGCGGTTTCCGGCAGCCGAACGGTCGTTGCCGCCTGCGCCTTAGTGGTGGCGTCGTTGATCCTGGTTTTCTTCCTCCGCCCTTCGGCGGTGAACCGCGTCGGACAGGTGCTGATCGTGATCCTTATCGTTGGTTTCATCTTGATCAAGACTCCCATCTTCAAGGAAGGCTTTAACGTCCTGAGCACGCGCTTTAACGAGGTCGCAGTGGCCAACGATACCTCCGTGAGCGGAAGTTTGGTGGAGCGAATTCTGGACGATGTGGAGGATTTTAGATACGTGTACACGAAGGCACCGCTCCTTGGTTTCGGCCTGGGGGTGGGGACGAATGGCGGGGCAAAAATCCTAACGGGCGAGAGCGGATTTCTTCTCTCGGAGGTCGAGTGGTCGCGTATTTTTCTGGAGAGCGGGCCACTCCTGGGACTGGCCTTTGTCCTCTGGCGGGTTGGGTTCACGGCGGTAGTGGGCCTGCAATGCCTCGGGACCGTGATCAAACATGGCGATCTACTTCCGCTCCTGCTCATTAGCGCGAGCGCTTCGCAGTTAAGCATGGGCCAGCTTGGTCAGCCTACAATTTTGGGCTTTGCCGTGTTCGTCACGGGCCTCGCTTTAGCGGCACGACAGCAGGAGGGCGCTGAGCAGGATTCCGAGTCGGTGTCCGTCTTCTCGCGGGAACTTGCTCAGCCGCCCCCGCGCCTGCCGAGCAATTCCCCTAATGCCCGACGCCTCCATGAGTCGAACAACGGGCGCGACCACGAAAATGGTTTTGTTGATCGGTAACTACGCCGCCGACCAGCAGCAGAGCATGCAGCGCTTCAGCAAGATGATGCTGGAGGGTCTGGCGACTGCTGGAATCGCGGCGGAATTGATCGCGCCGAAGCCGCGACTGGGAACCTTCTTTCGCGCTGGCTCATTTATCGGCAAATGGTTGGCCTACCTCGACAAGTTTATCATTTTTCCGCGGCAGTTACGTGCCGCCACTAGCGGAGGCTTCTCCGTGGCCCACATCTGCGACCATTCCAACGCAATGTATTCTCGATGGCTGCGCCCGATGCCGGTGGTGGTCACCTGCCACGACCTGCTCGCGGTGCGCGGAGCGCTTGGTGAACTAACGGATTGTCCGGCTTCCGTCACCGGTCGTTTTCTGCAACGTTGGATCGTCCGTGGGTTGCGTCGCGCGCAGGTGCTCGCCTGCGTTTCACGTGCCACGCTCGCGGACGCGGAGCGGCTGGTGCCCGGGCCTGAGCTTCGCTTCGTCCCGGTGGGATTGAATTATCCCTATCGCCGCTTGTCTCCGTTGCAGATCGCGGAGCGACTTTCTCGGATCGAAGGATTGGATTTCTCGCTCCCCTTTGCTCTGCATGTAGGTTCCAATCTGCGTCGGAAGAATCGGGACGGTGTGATTCGCATCTTTGCCCGGACCGCTTCGCGTTGGGACGGGCTTTTGATTTTTGCCGGGGAAAAATTGACACCGGAACTGCGTTCGTTAGGCGAGAGTCTTGGAGTTAGCGGAAGGATTGTGGAAGTCGGCGCGCCGGATAATTCTCTCCTGGAAGCGCTTTACAATCGCGCGGTTGCGCTGCTCTATCCGTCGCGTTTCGAGGGCTTCGGCTGGCCCATCATCGAAGCCCAAGCGTGCGGGTGTCCCGTCCTGTGCAGCGACCGCGCACCGATGAATGAGGTGGCAGGATCCGCAGGTTTAACTCATCCGCTCGAGGATGAAGAGGGCTTTGCTGCAGATTTGCTCCGACTGGCGAATCCGGCCGAGCGAGAAATCTGGAGTGCGAAGAGTCTGAGCCACGCCGAAGCCTTTTCGGCTGAACGGATGGTGGCCGAATACATCCAGATCTATCGCGAGTTCGCGCCCCAGCTATGAAGAAAATCCTCATGGTCATCAGCCTGCTCCTACCGTGGAAACTGCGGCGAGGATTTCTCGAGAAGCAATTCGGCTACAGCCTCCACTCGACGAGTAAAATTGGATTGGCCTGGATTTTCCCTGACCGACTCGTGCTAGAGGAAAATGCCAGCATCGGACACCTCACCGTGTGCAAGAATATCGCGCTCCTCCATCTCGGGGCGCATGCCGTGATCGGGCGCGGGAATTGGATCACGGGTTTCCCGCTCGGCCCGTCTGACCATTTTTCCCACCAACCGGAGCGTCGACCGGAATTGATTTTAGGCAATCACGCCGCCATCACGCATCGACATCTGATCGATTGCACGAATCGGATCACGGTCGGGCCTTTCGCCACGGTGGCGGGGTTTCAATCGCAACTGCTCACGCACAGCATTGATCTCGCGATCAACCGTCAGTCCTCGGCGCCGATTGAGATTGGCGCGTATTGTTTTCTCGGGACGAATTGCGTCCTGCTCGGGGGCAGCGCGCTGCCCGATTTTTCCGTGCTGGGGGCAAAGTCGCTCCTGAACAAATCCTTCCGCGAAACCCATCGACTCTACGGCGGCGTGCCGGCGCGCGAATTGCAAACCTTGCCTTCTGATTACGCCTACTTCTGTCGCACGGCCGGATTTGTCGTTTGACGTGTCCGCTCCATGAAAATCCTGCAGCTCCTGCCCACGCTCGACCCGAGCTCGGGTGGCGTGGCCCGCACGGTACTTGCGACCAGCCGTGCGCTGGCCGCGCGTGGGCACACGACCGAGATCGCGTCGCTGGACGGACCGAACGCGGCCTGGGTAGCGGACGCCGGCCTGCCCGTGCATGGGTTAGGCGACAGCCTAACGACTTATAGTTACTCGAAGAAATTACTTCCCTGGTTGCGGGAAAACGCCGCGCGCTTTGATCGCGTGATCGTCAATGGTGTCTGGCAATATCACAGCTTGGCGGCGTGGCGGGCGTTCGCCGGGACCGCGACGCCGTATTACGTTTTCCCGCACGGCATGTTGGATACGTGGTTCAAACGCACTTACCCACTCAAGCACCTCAAGAAGTGGCCCTACTGGGCTTGGGCCGAATACCGGGTTCTGCGCGACGCGGCAGCGGTCATTTTCACTTCGGAAGAAGAGCGGCTTGAAACGCGTAAATCGTTCTGGCTCTATCGAGCGCGCGAGAAAATTTGTTCCCTCGGAATCGAGGTGCCACCGCCGGCCAGCGCGGAGCCGTTCCTCGCTCGCTTTCCGCAACTTCGCGGCCAGCGCATTCTCCTCTTCCTCGGACGGCTTCATCCGAAAAAGGGATGCGACTTGTTAGTCGACGCTTTCGAGCGACTCGCGGGAAATGATCCGACGTTTACGCTTGTGCTGGCGGGTCCGGATCAAATTAGTTGGGCTAACGAGTTGCGCGGCCGGGCCGCGCGGGGTGGCTGCGGGAGCCGCATCATTTTCGCAGGCATGCTGGAAGGGGAGATGAAATGGAGTGCCTTCGCCGCCGCCGAAGCGTTCGTGCTTCCTTCGCATCAGGAGAATTTCGGTCTCGCTGTCGCAGAAGCGCTCGCCGTCGGTCGGCCGGTTTTAATTTCCAATCGGGTCAACATTTGGCGCGAAATCGTTGCGGACGAAGCGGGTTACGTGGAAAACGACGATCTCGCTGGCACCACGCAGCTTCTGGAAAGGTGGCGCCAAACCACCTCGGACGTTCGCGCGACCATGCAAGAGAACGCCCGGCGCTGCTTCGCCCGCCGCTTCGAGATTGAGCGCGCGGTGGATTCTCTCCTCGAGGTTTTGGCCGCACCGCAGAAATCCGCGGTCTTTCCGTGAAGCGGGTGTTCTTCCTGCTCCTTGCGATTACATTCCGACGTTTAACTCATGGAGGAAAAGAAGCTAGTCCGACCCGACCAGACGCTCGCGCATCAGTCGCCGTGGCCGCTGGGCAATCGCGTGCTTCGACTGCTCTGGGAGATTTGCTGGTGCCTGTTCTGTGCGTGGACGCCGAAACCGCTTAATTCGTGGCGGCTGCTTTGGTTGCGAATTTTCGGGGCGCGAATTCATGGCACGCCGTTCGTCCACCAACGGGCGCGCATCGCCATTCCCTGGCATCTGACCATGCACGATCGCTCGCTCTTAGGAGACCGAGCAAACGCCAACTCGCTCGGTAAAATCGAAATCGGCGCGCGCGCCTCGGTGGGACAGGAAAGTTATCTCAGCACGGGAAGCCATGATTTCGCGCGGCCGGGACTACCGTTGGTGACGGCTAAAATCACCATTGGCGAAGACGCCTTTCTGGGAGCGCGGACTTTCGTGATGCCGGGCCTTTCGATCGGCGCGCGCAGTGTCATCGGCGCCTGTTCAGTCGTGACACGCGATGTGCCGGAGAACGTTTACGCAGCGGGTAATCCGTGCCGCATTTTGCGGGAACGAAAGGACATTCCGCGGTGAGGGGCTATCCCCGGTCAAACTGCGAGATGAGCGCGCGCGAACTCTGTTTCGCAAAGAGCGTTCGGCGCAGAAGCTGCTTTTGAGCTAGCTCGGACTCTCTAAGCTGATGGCTCGACACCGTAAATCCCATTTCGACGCGCCGGGCGGGCCGGTGCTAGGCTCCTGCCGTCTACGGTGAGCACGCCTTCCAATTTCGAAATCCACATTCGCCCCAACCAAAGTTGGCTGGGCTTGGACGTGTCCGCCCTTTGGGAGTTTCGCGATTTATTGCTCTTGTTGGTGCGGCGCGATTTCGTGGCGCGCTACCAACAGACCGCGCTCGGTCCGGCTTGGGCCATCGTGCAACCGCTGGTCATGACGCTCGTCTTCACGCTCGTATTTGGAAAATTCGCCGGCATCTCCACGGATGGCCTCCCGCCGATTTTATTTTATCTCAGCAGCCTGCTGACTTGGAACTACCACGTCCAGACTGTGACCCTGAGCGCGGGCACGTTTACGACTAACGCCGATCTATTTCGTAAGGTGTACTTTCCGCGCCTCATCGTCCCGCTCTCCGTCGCGCTTTCAAATTTGATCGGGCTCGCCATCCAGGCAGCGTTGTTTGGTACATTTTGGTGCTATTACAAATTCTTCACGCCGGCGGGGGCGCATTTCGGAATAGGCGTCACGGTCCTTTTGTTTCCACTGCTCTTGCTCCTGGTCGCAGCCGTGGGCGTCGGCTCTGGTCTGATCATTGCAGCCTCGACCGCGAAATATCGTGACCTCCAGCACGTCTTGCCGCTTGTTGTGCAAGTCTGGCTTTACCTGACGCCGGTGATCTATCCACTCTCTCAGGTCCCGGCGCGGTGGCAGTGGGCGGTGGCGCTCAATCCCGTGGCGCCGTTGGTGGAGATGACGCGTTACCTGTTGTTAGGCCACGGCGAAATCCATCTGGGCCAGTTTCTCTACTCGGTGGTTGCCGCGATCTGCCTGCTCCTGCTTGGGATCATGAGTTTTCAACGAACCGAACGGACGTTCATCGACACTGTTTGAGTCTGCGCCATGCGACCCATCATTGAACTTCGCGGGATCTCAAAGAAATACCGGCTCGGTCGGATTGGCTCCACCACCATTCGCGATTCGGTGGAACGAACCTGGAACCGTCTGCGCGGAAAAAACGGAGCTGGCAAAGGAGCGCGTAGCGACTTCTGGGCGCTGCGAGATTTGTCGTTCGCGGTCCAGCCCGGCGAGACCGTCGGGTTGATTGGCCAAAACGGCGCCGGCAAATCGACGTTGCTCAAAATTCTTTCGCGCATCACAGAGCCGACTGCAGGCGACGCCTACATTCGCGGCCGCTCGGCCTCTTTGCTCGAAGTCGGCACCGGTTTTCATCCCGACCTCCCGGGCCGTGAAAACATCTATCTCAATGGAGCCATTCTCGGAATGCGAACGAAGGAGATTCGGAAAAAATTTGATGAGATCGTGGCCTTTTCCGAGGTGGAGGATTTTATCGACACGCCCGTGAAACGTTACTCGAGCGGGATGTATGTCCGGCTGGCTTTCGCGGTGGCGGCGCATCTGGAGCCGGACATTCTCCTGGTCGACGAAGTCCTCGCGGTCGGCGATGCGGCGTTTCAGAAAAAATGCCTGGGAAAAATGGGCGACGTCGCGCGCCAGGGCCGCACCGTTTTGTTTGTGAGCCACAGCATGTCGTCCATCATCGCGCTTTGTCAGCGCGCCATCTTGCTGGGCGATGGAAAACTACTGGCGGACGGACCAACTCAGGAAGTGGTACGCGATTACCTAAAATCGACCGCTTCGGAAGAAATCGTGGCCCTCGACCAGCGGGCGGATCGACATGGCGACGGAAGCGCGCTCATGAGTTCGTGCAGGGTGGAAGGCGTTGAGTCGGGTAATTTCGTCAGTTCTAGCAGTCGGGTAAAATTTACCATCGCCTACAAAAGCGATCGGCCGATCAAGCATGCTCGCTTTTTGATTACGGTTTACGACTACACGAACACCGGAATCTATCGTTTCGACAGCGACGCCGTCGGTGGAATTCCCGAAACAATGCCAGCTGACGGCATCGTTTCTTGTATCACTGGCCCGATTAATCTCACGCCCGGGCGGTGCTACGTGAATCTTGCGTTATTCCGTGGGACCGCGATGGCCGATCACATCGCGCAGGCAACGGCTTTCGACGTGGAAGCGGATGAGTTTTTTAGCAGCGGACGGGTGCCGGCGCGTGAAACAGCCATCTGTTTGCTGCAGCACGCGTGGTCCACGAATGAGGGCGTGGGATGACACCGCTCATCTCGAGCGACGAGATCAGCTTTCATCCCGGCTCATTTCAGGATGAAGCGGGCCGGCTTTTCTATTGGCGCGAAGAATTATTCCGCGGCATCAGCGCGCAGTCGGCGCCTTTCCTGACCGATTTCGTGCAAGGGGACGCAATGCAGAAGC
>JBDUAE010000506.1:0-1838 GCA_040004805.1 Chthoniobacterales bacterium
GAGATGCCGAGCGCGGCGGCGCGGCAATTAATCCAGCTCCTTACTCCCGACGAACGACGCATCGCACAAGCGCTCCTCGGTTATCCGGAAGGCAGCATTGGCCGGCTCATGACGCCGGATTTTCTCGCCGTGCATGATGATTGGACGGTGCACGAGGTGCTCGATCATGTGCGCGAATTTGGACACGATAGCGAGACCCTGAACGTCCTCTACGTGGTCGATGAAAGCGGGCATCTCATCGACGACCTGCGCATGCGGGAGTTTCTGCTTCGGCCGTTCGAGGCGCGGGTGCGCGATTTCCGCGACCGGGCTTTCGTGGCCTTGAAGGTGAATGATTCGCAGGAGGAGGCGCTCGACGCTTTCCGCAAGTACGACCGTGCTGCGCTGCCGGTAGTGGATTCAAACGGCGTCTTGGTCGGCATCGTGACGAGTGACGACATGCTCGACGTCGCCGAAGAAGAGGCTACTGAAGACATCCAAAAGCTGGGCGGCTTGGAGGCCTTGGACGAGCCCTACACCACCATTTCCCTCGCCCGGATGGTGAAGAAGCGCGCCACCTGGCTGATCATTCTTTTTCTGGGAGAAATGCTCACCGCCACCGCGATGCAGGGTTACAATGGCGAGATCGAAAAAGCGGCCATTCTCGCGATGTTTTTACCGTTGATTATCTCCAGCGGCGGCAACTCCGGCTCCCAGGCGACCACGCTCGTGATCCGCGCCATGGCCCTCGGGGAATTGAGAATGGGCGACTGGTTTCGGGTAGTGCGACGGGAGCTGCTTTCCGGCATTTCGCTTGGCCTGATTCTGGGTGCGATCGGATTTATCCGGATCGCGCTCTGGCAATATCTGCACATTTTCGATTACGGGGCGCACCATTGGCTGGTCGCCGTCACCGTCGGCGTCGCGCTGATCGGCGTGGTGCTGTGGGGCACGATCACCGGCGCGATGCTTCCTTTTCTGCTCCGGCGCTTGGGGCTCGATCCCGCCACTTCTTCCGCGCCGTTTGTCGCCACGCTGGTGGACGTGACCGGCTTGCTGATTTATTTCAATGTGGCGTTGTACATCCTCCGGGGGACCCTTCTCTAAAACCTCATTTCGTTTCCATCCATTTCAGCATTGCCTTGCTCTACCGCGAGTGTGAAATGCTAACCGACTTATGTTTTCGATCCGCCAATTTCTCGGCCATGATGAAAAATTCTTCGACCTCCTGGAGGCGAGCGCACAACAAGCCGATACTAGCGTACATGAATTAGTGGCGCTGCTCGGCCGTGTGGCGAATGAAGATTCCGAGCAGAGCCTCGAGGCTTTTGTGCATAGCCGACGCAAGGACAAGGAGATCACGCAGCAGTTGACCGAACAGCTGGTGAAGACATTTATCACGCCGCTGGAGCGGGAAGACATCCAGGCACTGGCCGCGGCGCTCTATAAAATCCCGAAGACGGTCGAAAAAATCGGCGAGCGGATTTTGATTCGACCGACGGACCTCAAGGGCCACGATTTCGCCAAGCAGGTCGCGCTTCTCGATCAAGCGGCAGAGGTCGTCGTCTCAATGGTGAAAGATCTACGCCACGGGACCAACCTGCCCGCGACCCGTGAAAAAAATAACCGACTTCAGATCTTGGAAGGCGATGCCGACGCCCTGGAATTACACCTCCTGACCGAGCTCTATCATGGCGATTACAGTGCCAGCCAGTTAATGTTCCTACGCGATCTCTACGATCTCCTTGAAAAAGTGATCGACCGCTGCCGGGACGCCGGCAATGTCATTCTCGAAATCGCACTTAAGTATTCCTGATCGAACCCACATTCCGCGATGCCGCTTTTTCTCACGGTCGTCC
>JBDUAE010000507.1:0-1832 GCA_040004805.1 Chthoniobacterales bacterium
AACGCCAAAGGGATCAAGGCCGCCGGGCGCGAGTTTACCCTGCTCTGCCGGCGCTTGCAGCTCTTCGGGGGCGAGCTGGTGGCGATCGGCCTGCGCGTCGGAAACTCAGTCACAGGTGAAAGCTCTCATACCGGGCGATCAACAAGGACAAAGACACACCCGGTTTCGGAATGAACATCGGAATGGACAGATCCGACACTAGCCACGCTGGCCGACCCCGGGCCCAGACGCTGAGTTCCCAAGATAAGCTCACCTTCCAGGACGTAGATGAATTCCGGGCATTCATGCGTGTGCAGGGGAATGCGCGCACCGGGCTGCAAGCGGACGATCTGCATCTCCAGGCCATTAGTCACCGCCACATCTTTGACTAACAATCCCGCGGCGAAGGTGGAGGGCTTCCACGGTAGATCATCGCATCGCACACAGAGAAGCTGGCCCGGATCAAGTTCTTTCATTCGTTTGTTTCTTGGATAACCGATACATCTAACGAGAACTGGGTCAGCCGCCGGCAGGAATGCGCGTGGTGCCGGGATTTCTCGTAAGTGGCGCGCGCAGCGGTCCGCCGTGCGCTCCATAGTTTGGTTAGGCGCGTTCGTCGAAATTCAGTGTGACATAGAACCACTTCTGACCACCCACCATCCCGCTCCTGACCAGACCAACGACGCGCATGCCTGCTGGTTGTCTCGCTGGGATGAGGTGCGTGATGCCCGTGACGTCGGCATTCATTGTAGCGGCGATCGCTTGCACTCCCGGAGCCGCGGCTTTCGCGCTCCTGGGAGATTTATCCTCTGAAATAGTCACACCGCCGTAGTCACGTTGCAGCAGCTCATAGAGCTGCTCGCACGCCGCCACCGCCTTCTTCCGATCAGTGCCTTCGCCGAGATTCACTGCAATACGACGCAAGCGACCATTCTGGAAATAGAATTGAACATTTTGCTTACGTCCGTGAAGGCGCCCGTTGAATGTCTCAAGGTCGCCGTTGGAAAAACTCTTGTAGGGACCGAAGTTTTTGAGGCCAGCAACTTGGGCTGCCGTCATACCGATCTGCCAGGGTGGGAGCCCGGCTCCCGCTACAAGGCCAAGGGAAACCACCAAAGCCAGAATAAAGACGGCGATCGATTTCATAGAACGTGTAAGCATCTCCGAGATGTAAGAGCATCAGTGATCGCGCGACTTCATTATGCCGAGTCCATCACGGCCCATCCCGTTATCGCCCCTTCGGCCTCCTGGAATCACGAAGTCAATAGGCACATCAACTTCGCGACGTACTCCCTTCCGTGCAAGCCACTGCCGAAGCGCTTTGGTGCTTTCAAAATCGAGGGATTGGTCCCCGGTACTCCGCAAAACTGCCACGCCGGTGACCTTGCCCCGCTCATCGACGTAGAGTCGAAATAACCCGGATCCCTCTTTCCAGCAACGATAAGCTCCTAATGGATACACTGGCTGCATCATGTGAATGAATGTCGCTTGCCTTTCGGCGCCCGAATAGGGGCGGGCCACTGCGTCGGACCCGGCTAGACAAAGAACCGCGGCGCAAAAGCATGAAAGAGTCAGGTGTGATCGATTCATCGCCCTAACAAGAAGTAGAACGCAGAAAACCGCGAAAAAGGTGGCAGTTTGCGACCGGTTGTCTGCGGCGGCCGAACGCGCGGGCGGGGAATAGGCGACATAGGCGTGCAGATTATCAGGAGCGAAGACGGGGAGGCAAGGGCGAAGCGCCGATGGGGGGCAGGGCCAGCGCGGAGCACGATGCGCTCCGCGGCTCCCCTTCGTGCCGCCGTGTTTCGGGGGACGCCTCGACAGAGCGCGTAAATAAAACGAGGCGGCTACAT
>JBDUAE010000508.1:0-1831 GCA_040004805.1 Chthoniobacterales bacterium
ACGTGGTCACGCAGATAAATCACCGCCATGCTAGACGATGAGATCACTGCTGGCCACCGCCGGCGTGAATGTCGAACGGGACTTCGCGTCGAGACGAGGGCGCGAAGATTTTGACGTTCTATCTGTCCAGGCGCAACACGCACCAGCCGAGGTCTAGAATGCGGTGTTCTTTGTCTGGGAGGAAGGCGCTAGGGATGGAATAAAGACGATTTCGGCCGACCTCGGTGATCCCGGCTTCTCGGAGGAAAGTCATGTGCTTGGAAATGCTGGTCTGCGATTGGCCGAGAAGTTCGGCCAGCTCGACGACGGCGTAGGGACGACCGCTGGCCAGTTCGCGGAGGATCGCCCAGCGCATCGGCGAAGCGATGGCCGACAGCACTCGGTCAAGAATAAGAACCGGCGGTGCGGCGGCGTCTCCGATGGAGGACGGCATGGTGGAAGGTTAGGGATCGAAAAGGATAATGACAAGACGGAACAATTGCACTCATCCACCGAAGGATTCGACTTGGCGTGCGAAAGATCTAACCGGGAGAACGAATTCTTCGACTGAGAAAGCGAACGATTGGACCGCAAATGCGAAAGTTTCCACTGAGAGACGGCCAAGGTAGACTCAGGCAACGCGACTTCCTACTCGAAGATCGCGTAAGCCGACTCGAATTTCACGAAAACCCACGATGAGAACGCATATTCCTTATCGGAGATGTCGATCTCGGTCTTGAGTCGCCTGCGTGGCGAGACGAAACGGAAGCTACCCTCGCCGCTCGATCGCAAACGCGGTGCAGATAAACAGGGGCTCCCCTCGGTGGCGCGCGACCGCCTGGTGGGAGTGGTCCGGTGTCGTATAGCGTTCGTTCAGGCACCCGACAGCGGAGGACCTTGATCCGACCCGGAGCGTTTCCGATTCTCGCGCGAAGCCCGCAGTTGCAGCGAAAGGCCTTCCGCCTCCTCCAGCCATTCCAGCTTCTGGCGGAAAGTGCTTTGCAAGCCCAGGAGGAGGGTGTGCAACTCCGCGCCTTCGGCGGTGCACCATTGCCAACCAGGGTGAGCGTAGAGTTCGTCTTTTGTCATCGATGGGGATCAAGCTTTTGCAGGGCCGCGATATCCAGCAAGTCTTTTTCCCGCGCTGCTTCTTTTTTCATGGCCAGAAGCGTCTGATAGGAAACGATCGGCGCTTTCACGGTGGGAGAAATCTGTTCCCAACTCGCCCGGGCGTACTCGCATTCGAAATCGAAGGGTTCGTAAACAAAGATATCGAGGGGAGTGCGACGATGCAGGTCGCTCCAGAGTTTTAGGACAAGCATTTGCTTTTCAAGGCGCCAAGCTTCGCGGGTGGGGGCGTCCGCGAATTGCTCGGGTGTAACCGGGATGGCCGGACGATAGCCAATCGACTGGAGAATGTGGAGCGCGCGGATAATGTTTTCCGGCTGGAGTCCGACAACGAGATCGAGATCGACGGTGAGGCGTTCGTAACCGTGGGCATTCACGGCCACTCCGCCCACGACCAGAAAATGCACGTCGGCGGAGGTCAGCGCGCGATGACTGTCTCGACGCTACGCAGTTTCCATAAGGCAGGCTGATTATTTCACGATCTCAACACAGTTGCGGCGTGGGGCGTCAACGGCGGCCAAAGACCGCGGCGACACTCAAGAGACTTCCTCGAATTCGCCGCGCTCGCGATTTTTGCGGACGCGATCCCAAGGGAAACATTTGCCGTTCATGGCAACATAGACGCCGGGTGGAAGTGTCTGCACGAACGAGAGCGCGCTGCCGAGATTAAAGAGGCCGTCGGAGCTGCCGAAGGCGTAGGGGATCATCGCGCCGGTGAGGACGA
>JBDUAE010000509.1:0-1830 GCA_040004805.1 Chthoniobacterales bacterium
TTCGGTTCGGTCTTCCGGGTGCGGAGTCGGCTCGCGTTTGCGATTCATCAGTTTTTTCAGGACCGCGGATTCGTCTACGTCCATACGCCGATCATTACCGGGAGCGATTGCGAAGGGGCGGGCGAGTTGTTTCGGGTGACGCAGATGGATCTTAAAAATCCGGCGCGGACGACGGGGGGCGAGATCGATTACGCGCAGGATTTCTTTGCGCGCTCGACTTATTTAACGGTGAGCGGGCAATTAGAAGCGGAAGCTTTCGCCTGCGCGCTCTCGAAAGTTTACACCTTCGGCCCGACCTTTCGGGCGGAGAACTCAAACACTTCGCGGCATGCGAACGAGTTTTGGATGATCGAGCCGGAGATGGCCTTCTGTGATTTGCAGGGCGATATGGATCTGGCGGAGGAGTTAGTGAAATATCTCATTCGCGACATCCGCGAGAAGTGTCCGGACGAGGTCGAACTCTTTTCGAAGTTCGTCGACAAGGAATTGCTCGGGCGCCTCGACTTCGTGGTGGAACGACCATTTCAGCGAATCGCTTACAAGGAGGCGGTGGACTTACTCTTAAAGAGCGGGGAGAAATTTGACTTCCCCGTCGCGAACGGAGCCAACCTGCAATCCGAGCACGAGCGTTGGCTCACGGAGAAGCATTTCAAATCTCCGGTCACGGTCTTCAATTATCCGAAGGAGATTAAGCCGTTCTACATGCGATTAAACGAGGATGACAAAACCGTGACCGCGATGGACGTGCTGGTACCGGGGATTGGCGAAATCGTGGGCGGGAGTCAGCGCGAAGAGCGGCTCGATGTGCTGGAATCGAACATGCGTCGCCACAAGCTCGATCCGACTGACTACAAGTGGTACCTCGATCTGCGCCGTTACGGAACGGTGCCGCATGCAGGTTTCGGGCTCGGGTTTGAGCGGATGCTCATGTTCGTGACCGGAGTCTCGAACATCCGCGATGTTATTCCGTTCGCGCGCACGCCCGGGAGTGCGGAGTTCTGAGATTCCAAAGCGCGGAGCGCCTGG
This sequence comes from Chthoniobacterales bacterium, assembly GCA_040004805.1. GTDB lineage: Bacteria > Verrucomicrobiota > Verrucomicrobiia > Chthoniobacterales > UBA10450 > JACCTI01. The sequence goes on from JBDUAE010000509.1 coordinate 1,027, forward strand.
CGTCATCCTGAGCCGCGCAGACGGCGATGGATCTCTCTCGTTTCGTGATATCATCGCTTCACCGCGAGAGGTCATCCTGATAGCGGTGCGGGAGATCCTTCGGCGCGCTGCGCCGGCTCAGGATGACACCCACCCACACATGGAGCGCTTTAATTCGAGTCGCGCCGCGTGTTTCTGTGGGCCTCTCAGAAGCCAGTTAAACGCCTGCTGGAAAACCCGCCTGGGACGGACGTCGTCGGAAAACGAAAAAGGGGAAGCCTTGCGGCCTCCCCTTTGGAATTATCGTTAGGCGACGCGTGTCGGCTATTTCTTCCCTTGGCCGGGACGGTAATCTTCCTCGGCGGCTTCGAACGCTTTTTCGAGGCCGACCATGTCTTCGCCGGGACGAAGATTGTCGAACGCTTCGGACTCGCGCTTGAGATCTTCTTCGGAGTAATTCGCGGCTTTGATCGAGAGACCGATGCGGCGCTCGACTTTGTCCACCTTGATGACGCGGGCTTCGACTTCCTGACCGACCTTGAGGACATCTTTGACCTTCGTGACGTGTTCCTCGCTCAACTGCGAGATATGCACGAGGCCGTCGATTTCGTCCTGCAACTGCACGAACGCACCGAAACTGGCCAGCTTGGTGACTTTGCCGGTGACGAGATCGCCGATCTTGTATTTCGAATCGATTTCCTTCCACGGATCGTCGCTCAGCTGTTTGATGCCGAGGCTGATGCGCTGGTTGGTCTTGTCGATGTCGATGACTTCGGCCTCGACGTCGTCGTTCTTCTTAAAGACTTCGCTCGGGTGATTGATCTT
>JBDUAE010000123.1:0-6062 GCA_040004805.1 Chthoniobacterales bacterium
TCATCGGCGCGCATGTGAAGCTCTACCACGGCGTCACGTTAGGCGCCCGCAGCTTCCAGAAAGACGATGCCGGCCTCATCCGGAAAGGCGGCAAACGCCATCCGAACGTCGAGGATTATGTCACCATTTATCCGAACTCCACCGTACTCGGCGGCGAGACCGTCATCGGAGCTCGGAGCACCATCGGCGGCAACGTCTTCCTTACCCAAAGCGTCCCGCCCGACTCTCTCGTCTATTACGAGGCCAAGCAGATGAAAGTGGTCCCAAAACGCGACCGCCATTTAGTCGACCACGGCAAATTTTAGCGCCGGTGTCGGTTGCGAGTCGAAAATTCTAACGAGTCTTTATCCCCTCAGCCACGGTGACGTGGAAGGTTTGTTTCATTTTCGTTTTTCCGAACGTGAGCTCCGCCGTGTAGTCGCCGCTGGGAATGAGGCGTTTCGCGTCAACTCCGCCGTACTGAGTAAGCACGTCTTTGGTCGGGAGCAGGTCCCAGGTCAATCGCGTCAGGCCCGGGGCGGCGGGCGATTTTAGATTCGCGATCGGCGTACCGGCGGCGTTGGTAATCGCGAGTTTGATTTCGTCTCCAGTGAATTCCTTGATCCAGACGGTGAAGATGGCGCCGAGCGGCGGATTCTTGCCGCGGAACTCGCCTTTGCCGGCCCATTCTTCCCAGCCCGGCAGAAGGTAGGCGCCGTAAGCGGGACCGACGCTAAAGAGATGCGCGGGCGCGGCCGCGACTTCCGGAGTGAGCTCACGGAGCGGGCGGGTGTCGTCTAAAATGGCAAGGCTCCGACCGTGCGTGGCGATAACGAGATCGGCGGTGCGCGGATGGACCACGAGATCGTCCACGCGCACCGCGGGGACGTCGGCCAACCGCATCCATTTCGCGCCCGCATCAACCGACGCGAACAAACCGAAATGCGTGCCGAGGTAAAGCAGGCGCGGATTGATCGGATCTTCGCGGATGACTTCCACCGGCGCGTAAGCTGGGAGACCTTCGCCGATAATGCTTTGCCAGGTGGCGCCGCCATCGGTCGTGCGCACGAGCATCGGAGCGTCGTTGCCGCTGCGATACGCGTTCAAGGCGACGTAGGCGACCTTCGGGTCGTGCGCGCTGGGCTCGATCCGCACAATCCATTGGCCGCGGACGTTTTCGGGAAGATTTTGGGTTAACTCCGTCCATTTCCCGCCGTCGTTCTCGGTCATCCAGAGGCGACCATCGTCCGTCCCAGCCCAGAGCAGGCCAGCTTTGAGCGGAGATTCGGCTAACGAATAGACGACACCGTAGTTTTCTGCTCCGCTGCCGGTAGCGTTACTCCGTTCGGGATCGTTCCGGGTCAGATCGGGGCTGATGAGCGCGAACTTTTCCGCGTGGTCGGTGAGGCGAAAAACGCGATTGCCGGCGAGGTAAAGCGTGCCGGGTTTATGTTTGCTCGGGATGAGCGGCGAGTTCCAATGGAACCGGTAGCTCTGCTGCCCTTCCGCTGGCTCCGGCTTTAATTCGCGGATTTCTCCTGTGCGCAAGTTTGTCCGTTGCACCGAGCCCTGCTGGCTCTCGGCGTAGAGAATATCCCGATCGGTTGGATCGAAGACGACGTAAAACCCGTCACCGCCGCCTAGGTTCGTCCACGATCCGTTCATAATCCCGTCCTTGCTCAGAACGCCGCTGGGACCCACCCAGTTGCAGTTATCCTGCAGACCGCCCGCCACGCGATAGTAGGGCTGAGTGTCGTCCACGGAGATGCGATAAAATTCGCCCGCGGCAATCTTGTTGAGATGATCCCACGTCTTCGCGCCGGAGAAGCTTTGGTAAACGCCGCCGTCCGTGCCTAACAACACGTGCTGAGACACAAGCGGCTTCGGCGGCTTGTCTTTATCTTCCGGCTTGGCCGGTTTTGGCGCAGGCGCGCTGCCATTTTGAATCGCGAGAGCGTGACAATCCGGGTGGACTTTCTCGGAGTAATCCTCCCGGAAATTGCGACCGCCATCATCCGACACCAGTAAGGCAAACCCCAGGATGTAGACGCGCTGGTCGTTCGCGGGATCGATCCGGATTTGGCTGAAATAGAAGGGGCGCGGGGTAATGTCGCTCACCCGGGTCCATTTCTCGCCGCCATCCTCCGAGCGGAACACGCCGCCGGCGCGGCTGTGCAAATCGCGAATATCGCTCGCGCCGCCTTCATCGCTTTGCACCACCGCCATCACGATCTTCGAATTGCTCGCGGAAATACTGAGGCCGATGCGCCCGGTTTGGCCCGGCAGCCCGCCGCCCAGCTTTTTCCAGGTCGCGCCGCCGTTCGTGCTCTTAAAGATTCCGCCAACGTCTTCGCCACTCGTTAGGCTGACGCCGTAAGTAAAATTCCACGGCGTGCGCTGGCGGGCGTAGAGCGCAGCGTAGACGACTTCCGGGTTCGCGGGATCAAGCGCGACGTCGCCGCAGCCGGTGCGCGCGGCCGCCGGCCCGGAGGCCTGCAGGACTGGCTTCCAGGTCTTGCCGGCGTCGGTTGTTTTAAACAAACCACGCTCACCGCCATCCACCCAAAGATGGCCGGACACCGCCACGTAAGCGGTCTCGGGGTTTTTCGGATGAACTACGAGCCGGGCAATACTGCGGCTATCCTTCAAACCGACATTCTGCCACGTGCCGCCGCCATCGGTGGATCGGTAAACGCCGTTACCCCAGCCGGAGGAATTGCGATCGTTCGCTTCGCCGGTGCCGACCCACAGGACATCGGAGTCGGAAGGCGCGACGGCCAGCGCGCCGATCGAGAGATCCGCTTCCTTATCGAAAATCGGATCGAAGGTGGTGCCGCCGTCGCCGGTTTTGAAAACCCCGCCGGTGGCGAGGCCCACGTAAAAGACCCCGGGATTGCGGGGATCGATCGCGATATCGGAGACGCGCCCGCCCATCACCGCCGGGCCGATGGCGCGCGCTTTCAAATTCTTGAAGAGCGCTTCCGTGAGCGGCGGCGCGATTGGCGGCGGGGGCGGAACCTCCACTGGCGCCCGCGGCACCGGCACAGGCGCGGGCGATTGGTCCTCGGCAGAGACGACGCCAAGGCCAAGCGCCCCGATAAAAACGCCAACGACCACGGAAGCGAAACGAGCAAAATGGACCATGAACCAATAAGCACGGCACACCTTGGCTTGTCGCGCGCGAAACGCTGGATTGACGCGCGACCGCGGAAAGCCCGAAAAGGTGGAGATGAGAGATCGATGCGCGGTTTTCATTTGCGGCCTGCAAATCATGAGCGCGCTCGTGGTCGCCGCTTCGATCTCGGAAAAACAGCCGACACCGGCGCCGAAATTTTCCGTCGCGGCGAGTGAGCCAATTTTGCCGCCGCTACCGGAATGGAACGGCCAGAGCCGCGCGCTCATCGTCGCGAAAGACGATCCGTGGATCACCCCGGCGGAACGGGGCGACCTGCGCACGTCGCCAAATTACGAGGAGACGATCGCGTGGCTGCAAAAGCTGTGCGCCGCCGCGCCTGCGCAGTTGCACATGGTCTCGTTAGGCAAATCGCCCGAAGGCCGCGAGATCTGGCTGGTCGTGGCGACGTCGGAAAAAGAATTCACGCCCGAGGCGCTGCACCGCGGCGGCAAACCCATCGTGCTCGCGCAGGCGGGAATCCACGCGGGCGAAATTGATGGCAAAGACGCGGGACTGATGTTGCTGCGCGATCTGACGGTGCGCGGGACGAAGCGCGAATTACTCGACCACGCGAACTTCCTTTTCGTTCCCATCTTCAACGTCGACGGGCATGAACGCAGCTCTCGTTTCGGCCGGGTGAACCAGCGCGGACCGGAAGTGATGGGCTGGCGCACCACGTCGCGGAACCTGAATTTGAACCGCGACTACGCGAAGGCGGATACGCCCGAAATGCGCGCCATGCTGGCGGCGCTGAATGCATGGTCGCCCGATCTTTATCTCGATCTCCATGTGACGGACGGCGACGATTATCAATACGACATCACGTTTGGCGCGAACGCGGGCACCGGACATTCGCCGGCCATTTCCAACTGGATCGAGCAAACCTTCCGGCCCGCGGTCACGACCGATTTAACGACAGCCGGCCACATCCCGGGCTCGACCGATGTGCCGAATTGGATCGACCCGACCGATTGGCGGAAAGGGATAAAAAGTTGGAACGCGGATCCGCGTTTCTCGACCGGCTACGGCGATGTGCGCCATTTGCCGACAGTGTTGCTCGAGACGCATTCGCTCAAGCCCTACGCGCAGCGCGTGCTCGGCACCTATGTTTATCTCGAGAGCGCGCTGCGCGTTGTCGGCAAAACTGGCGCAGCGCTGCGCGGTGCGATCGCGGCCGACCAGAAACTTCGGCCGCCGACTATTCCGCTCAGTTGGGATTCAGATGCAAAGGCGCCGGTCGACACGATCGAGTATCGCGGCATCGAAGCGCGCGCCGTGCCTTCCGCGATTTCGGGCGGCGTGCGGATGGAATTCAACGGAGAGCCCGCCACCGCCACTGTCCCTTATCAACATCTGAATCATGTCGCGATCTCGGTGCCGCGGCCGAAAGCGTATTGGATTCCGCCCGCGTGGCCGGAAGTAGTCGAAAGATTGCGGATCCACGGGATTCAATTCGAGCGAATCGCGGACGCGCGCGACGTGGAAGTGACGATGACCCGGCTGGAAGATGCAAAATTCGAAGCAGAGCCGTTCGAGGGACACGTCCGCGTGCAGGCCAAGCCGATAGCCGAGAAACGCGTCCAGCATTTCGCGCCGGGTTCCGTGCGGGTGCCGGCTGATCAAGCGCTGGGCGATCTCGCGGTGATCCTGCTGGAACCGGCCTCACCGGATTCGTTTTTCCAATGGGGATTCTTCGACGAGGTGCTCCAGAGAACAGAATATATCGAACCTTATATCATCGAGCCGATGGCGGCGCGGATGATGGCGGAGGATCCGAAATTGGCCGAGGAATTTGCTCGAAAACTGTCCACCGATGCAGGATTTCGCGGCTCCGAGACAGCGCGACTGAGTTGGTTTTACGAGAAGACGCCCTTCCGCGACGAGCGCTGGAAGCTTTATCCCGTCGCAAGGGAAGAGTGAGCCGCGTTGCAAATAACCGACTGCAATCGAGATTCGGAAAATTCCTTTCGTCCTCGTAGTTCAACGGATAGAACAAGGGTTTCCTAAACCTTAGATCCGAGTTCGATTCTCGGCGGGGACAGACCGGAACTCGGAAAGTTTTAGATTATGAAGATTTCGCTGCGCTTGATCCTGCTTCCACTGCTGCTGCTCCTGGGCGACAGCACTACTCATTCTGCGATCCCGGCGAAGGGCAACCGCGCGGATGGCCAAACCGTAATTCGCGAGAAATTAAACATCGCCAGCGGAACCATCGCGCTCGATCTCGATCTTAATCAATTAGGCGCAGCCGACGCAGTCGCAACCGAAGCGCGGCGCGACGTCTTTCGTTTTGACTCCGGCCCGGCGTCCTTCTTCACCGTGCTCGTTTTCAATAACGTCCTGCGCGGGGCCGAACCGGGCTCGATCAGTTTGTCGTGGGCGAAGTCCCGAAGTCTTCCGGAGTCCTTGAGCGCGTCGGTGGATCAACTCGTGCTCGAACGGACGGCGCCTGGCGCAGATTTTGAATTGATCGTGCGTGACAACCAAACCGGCTTTGTCTTCTTCAACATCGAGGGCGCAGTGTTTAATTACGACGCCGCCTCGCGCGCGCTCACGATTCCGGAGGGGCGACTCCTGCTCTCGAAAGAATTTGCGCAGAAACTCGGCCGCCCGCAGGACGCGGGTTCGGTCGCCGGCAAAATTTCACTCGCGGCGAGGATGTATCCGATTGAAGTCACCACTCTGGTAAATGGCGGAACGCAGTCGGTAAAATTACCGGCACGCGACCAGCGAACGGCGGCCCCGAGCGCCTCCGCGGGTCCCGACATCATCGTCGGAGACATCGGGAGCCTTGGAGGATTGGCACAATTTGGTAGTGCCTCGGGGGAAGTGGGCCTCGGGGTCGGCACGACCTCGTGCAACAACGGCAACGTTGATTTCGATTTCTTTCAATTGCCGAATCCGGATC
>JBDUAE010000124.1:0-6059 GCA_040004805.1 Chthoniobacterales bacterium
AGTGCTTGCCGCGTACGATGCAGCCCTGCCCGGCCCCCTGCGGTATCCGCCGAGTTTTACGCGGTCTTAGCCGCAATCGATGCAGCGCCAGTGCATCGATTCTTCCATCAGGCTCATCCTGAAAATCCCGTAAATCCTGTCTAGTTCGCCCTAGCTCGCTTGCTGATTGGCTTTAATCAACTGGCAATGCAAATCGTTCGTGAGGGTTTCGATCCTTTGACTTAGTTCCCGAACCAACTCGGTGAGCTCGGTGTTCTGGCGCATGAGTTCGAGCAGCTTAGCCGTTTCCAGCGCGGCGACGATCTCGCGCTCCTGGCTGGCCAGAGCCAAGTCTTCTCGATGTTGCGCGTCGGCTTCGGAGTGGGCCTTATCGCGGTCGGCCTGGCGCGTCTGGGCCAGGAGAATGAGCGGCGCGGCGTAGGCGGCTTGCAGACTGAAGGCGAGGTTAAGGAGGATAAAGGGGTAGAGATCGAAGTGAGCGACGCCGATGACGTTGAGCAGGATCCAGACGGCGACGATGAGGGTCTGGGCGACGAGGAAGAATGGCGTACCGAAGAAGCGGGCGAAGGCTTCGGCTTTGAGGGCAAACCAATCGTTCCCGAAGACGGAGGTAAGATGGCGGTGGGGCAAGTGGAAACGGATGTGATGGCGATCGGTCCGGGGGGCGGCGGGTGCTTCAGGCGTCATGCGCTGGGTGTAGCGGATTCCGGGACGGACGTCGAGAGGGCCGTCGCGCGATCGCGGCGACGATGGATGTTCGCCAGGCCGATAAGTGTAGCCACGGCGCGCTTTCGGCGTGTTTTTCTGAAGACGCCTCGACCGAGCGAGGCGGCTCCATTTTGATCGTCACCGTTCGCGCAGAGGCCTTACCGAGCCTTATGATTCTGGTTCGTGGATTCGCCTTCGACTCCGCCTTTAGGATCTTTTCTCGCTGCCAGGTCACGGACTTTGACGCTGGATTTTGGTTTCGGCTGCTTCTTCTTTGGTTTGGCTGGCATGATGCCGATGATGCTGGCCGCGAAGAGGGTCGGGCGTCAAGCCAATAGGGGGACCTGACGCCGCATCGGGCCGACGTCGTTTCGCATCGCGGCGGTCGGATAACCGACGCGCGATGAAGGTCGCTCACCGCGGGAATAGAAGCTCGCAGTCGGAGGAACACCGCGTAAACGCGGCGCGCTTTCTGTTTTTTCGTGGGATAATCGCGGAGACCGCAGTGAGCAGGGGCGTCTCAAAGTGATTCTTCATCCATGAAAACCAAAATCCTGGCGCTGCTGCTCGGCAGCTCTTTTCTGCGATGAACGCCGAGGCTTGGAAAATCGTTCTCTTTACAATGCAGATCGCGGCGCTCAGCACCGTCTTGATCCTGCCGCTGGGGATTGCGACGGCGTGGTTGCTGACCCGTCCGGGATGGCGCGGTAAAGCTCTGGTCGAGACCTGCGCGATGCTTCCGCTTTTCCTTCCGCCGGTAGCGACGGGGCTGATTTTGCTCGCACTGTTTGGGCGACGGGGACCGCTTGGTGCTTGGCTGGAGCGCGCGTTTGGGATCGAGTTTGTTTTCACCTGGCGCGCGGTGGTGCTGGCCTGTGCGGTGATGTCGTTTCCCCTTTTGGTACGCGCGGCGCAGAGCGCATTCCAGGAAGTGAACCCGCGGCTGGAGCACATCGCCCGGACCCTGGGCGCGAGTGAGTGGCGGGTATTTTTCACTATTAGTCTACCGCTGGCGCTGCGCGGAATCATCGCTGGAGCGGTCCTGGCGTTCGCGCGTGCCTTGGGCGAATTCGGCGCCACCGCCGTGGTGGCAGGAATGATTCCCGGGAAGACGATGACGATCTCGCTCGCGATCTATCAAAATATCCAACTCGGCCACGATGACGCGGCGTGGCCGCTCCTCGCCGTCTCCATCGGCATCGTTTTCTTAACCGTCTTCTGCGGCCAAATTCTTTCTCGGCGGCAGAGCGCGCGATGAACCTGCGTCTGCAAAATATCCGACTGCGCGTAGGAACTTTCGCTTTGGAGATCGATGCCGCTTTCGATCATCCGATCACCGGCATCTTCGGGCCCTCCGGCGCGGGCAAAACTTCACTGCTCGATCTCATCGCCGGACTTCGGCAGCCGGATGCCGGCGCAATTGTGCTCGAGAACGAGGTGCTGTTCGATGCGAACAACGGCTGCGATTTACCGCCGCGGTTCCGGCGAATCGGTTACGTCCCGCAGGATCTCGCGCTCTTTCCGCATTTGAGCGTGCGCGGCAATCTCCGCTACGGCCAGCGGCGCGTGTCGGCTAAAAACGGAGCTTTTACTCTCGAACACGTAGCCGAGGCGATGGAGATTTCACCTCTCTTGGAACGCAATGTGACCAATCTTTCCGGTGGCGAACAGCAGCGGGTGGCGTTTGCCCGAGCCCTCCTTTCCTCCCCTCGCCTGCTCTTGCTCGACGAACCGATGAGCAGCTTGGATTTGAAATTGAAAACGCGGCTGATCGTTTTGCTCCACCGCATTCGCGAGGAATTTCGCGTCCCGCTCCTCTACGTGACGCACGACGCTCAGGAGCTGCGAACGCTCTGCGATGAGGTCTGCGTGCTGGAAAAAGGACGGCTGGTCGGGCGCGGTTCGCCTGCTGTCATTCTCGATCGCGATAGGTGACGGCGGATCAATCGCGATGTCTCGCATTGCGGGATCGACTGCGCGATAGTGAACGATGAATCCAAGGGTTTTTTGCGCGATGGGCCGTGCATTGTTGTTGTTAGGCATCGGCTTGACCATGAATCCGCCCGCGGACGCCGAAGCCGCTTTAGAACCGGAGGCAAAGCCGGTGAGTTTGTCGTTTGAAAGTGGAGGGAAGAAAATCCAGGCCGACCTCTACCCGGCCGCCGGTGGCCGCTCGCTTCGCACCGTCTTGGTGCTGCACGGAGCGGGCGGAATCCTCTTCGACGGGCCGAGTATGCGACGCGTGGCCCGCACTTTGGCGGCGTCCGGCGATACGGTTTACCTGCTGCATTATTTTAATCGCACCGGCACGATCGGTGCGCTCGATGCGACGATGCAGGCGCATTTCAGCGAATGGCTTGAAACAGTGCGGGACGCGATCAATTGGGCTCACGCGCGCGACGGCAAAAATGCGCGGCCAATCGGGCTCTATGGCTATTCGCTCGGCGGCTTTCTTTCGTTGGCGGCGGCGTCGGATAATCCGCGGGTAGGCGCGGTGACCGAGCAAGCGGGCGGCATTTGGAATTCGCAGGAGAAGCGGCTGGGGAAGATGCCGCCGGTGTTGATGGTGCACGGCCTGGAAGACCAACGCGTGCCGGTGAAAAAATACGCCCGTCCCCTCGAACGCGTGCTGCGCGCGCGGGGCGGCCAAGTGGAGACGGATTGGGTGCCGGGCCAGGGCCACGTCTTCAGCGAAGCAGCGATGTCGATTGTGCGCCCGAAGGTGGCGAAGTTCTTTACGCGCGAACTTCCGTCCTCTCGTTAGGCAAGGACCTCGAATCGTCTTGGCGGGCGGATTGCGTAAGCGGCGCTCGTGTCCTCGCGATCACTCGGAAACGGAAAGAGCCGCCCGGTGTTTCCACGGGGCGGCTCTCGTGAGTTTAGTTCGCTAGAGTTAAATCAAGCCCAAGGTCGCGAGGGTCGGCTGATCGATCGCCGAAGTAATCGCGAGACCTTGGTCCGACTGGTAGGCGGCGAGGGCGCCGCGAGTAATGGGACCGAGCGAGCCATCAATCGAGCCATCGTAGTAGCCCTGGCGTTGCAGTCGTTCTTGCACGCTCACGACCACTTGTTGGGGATCGAGATCGTTGTAGCCATAGATAGGACCGTCGTAGCCGTAATTGTAACCGGAATTGTAGCCCCAAGCCGGGAACCAGTAGCCATTATTCCAATAATAATATCCACCACCGAAGAGGGTGAAGCGGTTGTAGTGGCGGTGATACCAATCCCGATCGTGCCGTTCCCGACGATAATTACGGAAGGCGGCGTAGCGGGCTCCGCTGTAACGGGAGCCGCGCCAGTTATTCACGATCGCCACATTGCGCTGGCGGTTTCCCCGGCGCTCGGCGTTGATGTTTCGTTGGACGTTGGTGTCGTTATAATTCTGGACGCCGTTGTTCCGACCGCGGGCGAACTTGCCGTTATTGCGTTGATAGCGCGCGGCGTTGTTCTGAGAGGCGGCATTGATTTTGGCCTGAGTGGCCACGCTGTCGCGGTTGTTTTGGCGGCGAACTTGATTCGCGTTCTGCGATTGGCGGCGAGCTTGATTCGCATTGCGCGATTGACGGCCCGCGGCGTTGAAAGCGTTCTGCTGCTGGCGACGAACGGCGCCTAAGTTTTGCTGAGAGCGGACCCGTGCGGCCCCTCCACCCCGTTGCATGTTCCCTGCGTTGTGAACTGCCCGACCTTTCTGGGCTTTCGCTGGTTTTTCGTTCTCAGCCTGCACTCCACCCACCAGCGCCAGGCTGCCTATTAAGACTGCGTAGATTAATTTTTTCATAATTTTTCCTGAATGACCGTCTATGAGTTCGACTCCGAACTGCCTGATTTATTCAATGACGTTACCTGTTTACTAAGCTCGGTCACTAATCGTGCGGCAACTGCCGCAGCAGATTTGCGAGCGATTCCTCGGTTCGAATGAGGGCGTGCAGCTTTTCGAGGCGATCATCGAAGGCGGGCTCTGGAAGCCGAACCCGACGGGTGCGAGGTCCATCGGCGAAGACGATTTCGTCCCATTGCACGGCTTTAATGTCCGCGCCGAAACGGGCGACGGCACGGCCGCGAAAGTAAGCACGTGTCGTCTCGGGCGGATGGTTGATCGCGGCTTCGATTTCTTCGTCCGTAACGATCCGGCGCATGCTGCCCTGCCGAACGAGGTCGTGGAAGAGGCCCTGCTCGGACGCGACGTTATGGTATTCCAGATCGATGGCTTGGAGCCACGGGTCGCTCCACTCGAGTTTCTCGGCTTCCTGTAAAGCGCTGAGCAAATTTCTCTTCGCGACCCAGTCAACGCGATCCGCGGCTAACGAGACGTCGCGCTCGAGGTCCTGTAGCACGCTCTCCCATTCGCGCAGCAGCCAGATAGTTTCTTCGTTGTCGGCTAATTTCGCCTCGTGCGCGGCTTGGAGGTAAAGGCGTTGCAGATCAATCGCGGATATTTTGCGACCGTCGCGCAGTTCGACGATCCAGCGAAAAGTGGGATCGCGGCTGATGGATTGGAGCGCCTCGATCGGCTGCGCGAGCTCGATCTCGGGAGCGGATCCTCGTTCGATCAAAGCGAGAACGAGCGCGGTGGTCCCGACTTTAATGGCGGTAGCCCATTCGCTCATGTTTGAGTCGCCGATGATGACGTGAAAGCGGCGATACTTATGAGAGTTGGCGTGCGGCTCGTCGCGAGTGTTGACGAGCGGCCGCTTGTTCATGGTATCGATGCTGGAGAGGACGCTAAAGAAATCGGCGCGCTGCGAAATCTGGTAGAGACCGGGGCAGCCGGCGGCGCTCTCGGCTTCGAGGCCGAGCTTGCCGGCGCCGGCGAAAATCTGGCGCGTGACCAGAAACGGAATCATGCCAAGGACGACGTTGCGCCACGGAACGTCGCGGCGCATGAGGTAGTTATCGTGACAGCCGTAGCTGTGGCCGACGAAATCGGTGTTGTTCTTGTAGAGACGCACCGCCTGACCTTCGGGCAATGCCGCGGTCCGGCGCCGCGCGCATTCGGCTAGAATGCGCTCGCCGGCTTTGTCGTGCGCCACGAGTTGGCGCAAGGTGGTGCATTCCGGCGTGGAATATTCCGGGTGCGCGTGGTCGTTGTAAAAGCGCGCGCCATTCGCGAGCACAAGATCGCTTTTGATTTCCTGAAAGCTGAGCGGGCGATTTTTATCGATCTCAAAGTAGGCGGACTCATCCGTGTCCTGGAGCAACTCCTTGGCGCGAAACCCGCGCGCATCGCGATGGGGATCTTCGAGGGCGTAATCCCACTTCATGAGCGCGCCCTGTTGCGTATAGGAGCGCACCAACTCGATCGATTCGGCGACGACGTCCACGCTATCGGCACCATCAATCGTGATGCCGTA
>JBDUAE010000510.1:0-1827 GCA_040004805.1 Chthoniobacterales bacterium
TCAAGACGCGTTCGAAACACAAGCCGAGCGACCGGTTCATCATGCAGGATCGGCGCGTCAACCGGAAGAAGAAGTAATTTGCTATGGGTAGATCGCTAAAAAAAGGACCGTTCGTGGCGCCGTATCTTCTCGAGAAGATCGATAAGATGAATGCGGGCGTGAAGAAACCGATCAAGACCTGGTCGCGTCGCTCCATGGTGACGCCCGATTTTGTGGGTCACACCTTCATGGTGCATAACGGCAAGACGTTTACTTCCGTCTTCGTGACGGAAAACATGGTGGGCCATAAGTTGGGTGAGTTTTCGCCCACACGTATTTTCAAGAAGCACGGTTCGCATACGGCGAAGGTGACGAAGTGATGTGAATTTTCGATTTTCGATTTTCGGTTGGCGATCGCCCGGAGCGGGAATCGTTGGTCGGGGATCGTTGATCGTGTTGTTAGGGAGCGCTTGCTCGGCTGGAAGGCTGGTGGCGCAGGGAAATAGTTCTTTGTCAGAATCCAATAATAGTGAGTTGAGCAAGCTCGAGGTCCAGCGTTCTGCCGTGGGAACGTTGACGGAGAGCCTGGCGGAATCGAATGCGGAGGCGGAATTGTTTCGCCGGAAGTATTCGGAACTGCAGCTGCGGATGGAAGCGCTCGGTTTGGAGGCGGCGGATAAGGATCGCGCCAAGCTCGAACAACGTCTCCTGCACGCGGTGAGCGATTTGAAACTGGCGCAAAAGGATCGCGAACAATATCGCGAGCAGATGCTGCGGCTGACGGAAGCGATTTTAAGTTTGTTGCAAACGTCCACTGGGGGCGATGCCAAGGCGCGGGCGGATGTGGAGGCGCAGTTGCGGAGCACGAATGCTCTCGTGGCCAAAGTGGTGGCGCCGACGGAGGCGCAGCCGGGTCTGATGGACGGCTCCGTGGTCAGTGTGAAAGAGGAGTGGTCGCTGGTGGTGGGAAATTTAGGCGACAAGCAGGGCGTTAGAATTGGAATGCCGCTGCGGGTGGTGCGTGATGGGAGAACGATCGCGACGCTGCGAGTGGTGGACGTGCGACAGAGAATTTGCGGGGCGGTGATTCAGGAAATGGATTTTGGGAAAGAGAAAATAAAGGTGGGTGACCGTCTTCAGGCGGACGCTCACCAAAATGTAAGTTTGAAATAAAATGGAAGTTCGATCGACATTACGTTACGCGAAAATTTCGGCCTTTAAGGTCCGGGAAGTGACGCGTGCTATCCAGGGCCTGCCGGTATCGGCTGCGCTCGATCTCGTCGCGTTCAGCCCGAAGAAGGCTGCGGGTTTGATCAGCAAGACTTTGAAAAGTGCGGTCGCAAACGCCGAGAACAATGCGAACCTGCGCGTGGACGGATTGGTCGTGAAAGAAGCCACGGTGGGCGAAGGCCCCACGATGAAGCGGATGATGCCACGGGCGCGAGGAAGTGGCAGCCGCATCTTGAAACGGAGTGCGCATATCCGGATCATTTTGACCGACGAAATCGAGATCAAAAAGCGCGACAAGAAGAAGGGCAGCAAGAAATCCGGCGCGAAGAAAGCGTCGCGGACCAAGGGGACAAAGTCTGCGAAGGAAACGAAGGCTGAGGCTGCTCAACCAGAAATTAGCAATCAGAAATCAGAAATTTAGCTCATGGGCCAGAAAGTTAATCCAATCGGTTTTCGTCTCGCAGTGAATCGCGACTGGCGTTCGCGCTGGTATGCCTCCCCGCAAGAGATGCCCGGTTTCCTGCACAGCGACATCCAGATTCGCGCATATGTGAAGAAGAAGCTGCTGTTTGCCGCCGTGTCGAAGATCATCATCGAGCGCGCTTGGAACAGCATTCG
>JBDUAE010000511.1:0-1825 GCA_040004805.1 Chthoniobacterales bacterium
TCGGCCGCTCGGGCGAGCAGTGGGATGGATTCTTCGGCCTGCCCGGAAAGATATTTAAACCAGGCCAGCTTCGCGAGTGCTGCTTCGTTTCTAAAAAGGCCGTAGCGGGAAGTGAGGCCGAGATGGTGATTGCCGTCGGTGATGGCGGCGCGATCCTCCGGGCTGAGCCAGGGGGCGGGATTTAGTTGCGCGAGCGCGAGTTCGTCCGGAATGCGCAGTCGGGAAAAGGCGTCGTCTCCTTTCACTTCGTGATAGCGAATCCAGCCGCAGTGCGCGTTCAAACCGATCCAAAGCAGCGCGAAGATCAGAAAGGCCCAGCCGCGTTTTTGGAGCCGCGCGCCGGATTTCAAAATGAAACGGTGCAAATAGACGTCAGGCGCGGCGAGCAGGCGCCACGTTTTCAAAAAGAGAAAGGTGGTAACGGCGGCGCAGCCCAGCGCCATCAAAAAAGGCACGAGTCCATAGACACCGCGCACTGCCAGAAAGCTGACGAGAAAGACGAGGGCGGCGACAATTTCTTCCGGCCAGGTGAGCGAGTAGTGGCGGGTGACGGTTTTGGCTTTGGTGGCTTTCGGGAGAGCGAAGGCGGGTTTCCCGAAGCCGTAATAAAGCGCGTCGTTTGGGCAAACGCTGATGCAGTCCATGCATTTCATGCAGCCGGGATCGACCACCATGCCGTACTGCTTCACCTCGGCGTGGACCAGAACATTCGAGGTGCAGACGGCGGTGCAATGGCCACATTGTTCGCAGGCATCGGTGACGCGGATTTTCGCCGGCGCGACTTTGTCGGCTAAAACGAAGAAGCCGCCATACGGGCAGGCGTAGGTGCAAAACCCTTTCATCCCGAGAAAATAAACGGTGACGAAACCGCAGATGAAGAGAAAGGGAATCGCGACCGCGACGGTCGGGAAAGTGGCCCAGAAATTATCCGTCACCAGATGATTGGTGAAAGCGGGGATGAGCGGTCCGGGTTCGGGCGTGAAAAAAACCCGATAGACCGTTGGCCAGACAAACATGTAGAGCGCGGCAATGAGCGGGACGTAGAGGAGAAGTCGGGAGCGAAACGGCTTCGGCGTGATCCCGATTTTCTTGAGCAACCAGGCACAGGCATCCTGGAGTGCGAGAATGTGGCAGCCCCAGCCGCAGACAAAGCGGCCGAAAATCATCGTGGCCAGAAGTGCGAGAACGAAAAAGATGAAACCGGCGTTGATCGCGCCGTGTTGCAGCGTCTGCATCGACTCGGATGGTTCGATCGGGGAGACGGTGCGGCCAGTGATCCACCATTGGATCAGGTGCGCGACCATAAGGAGATTCACGAGCAGGAGAGCGAGCGCGCGCCAGGGGCCGACTTTTGATTTGCGAATGCCGCCGAATGCTGGCGCCGCGGCGGCGAGCGGCGCCAGGTTCGCCGTCGGGTGAACGATCGGCGTACTTTTGCAGCCGATTTTTTGGTTCCTCCGTTTCTGCGCAAGCCGCGTCATCACCGCCAAACGTAACGCAGCGAAGGAGTTTGAAGAAAATATTAAAAAGTACTCTCTTTTTGCATGAAAAAGATTTATACCCGACCATTCGTAGTCCGCCGTCCACTCGACGGTGCGACCTTTCCAATCGGTTAGCCTCTAGAAAATCAGGACCAAATGAAGACTATTGCATCGCATCTCATCCTTCCGTTGGTGGCGCTTTTTAGCGTCACGGCGGGATCTGTCGTAGCGCAAGACTCCAGCCCGAATGCCGAAAACGGCACGCTGGAGACATTAATCGTGGCCAGCGGAACTGTCGCGCTGGATTTGGATATGAACCGCCTCAACGGTGCCGCAAACAAGGA
>JBDUAE010000512.1:0-1823 GCA_040004805.1 Chthoniobacterales bacterium
CGCAGCGTGTCGGTTGCCGGCGCCTTCTTCGGCGTGACCCCGCGCATCGTCAGCGTCAATAGCCGTCCGGTGGAAGCGCGGCCACAAGGCGTCGTCCTGGTCCTGGAAAACAGCGACCGCCCCGGCATCGTCGGTCGCATCGGCACCCTTCTCGGCGAACACGGCGTCAACATCGCCACGATGTCGCTCAGCCGGAATCAGGCGGGCGGAACTGCCCTGACCGTCTTGAATCTCGACACCGTTCCCAGTGCCGAGTTGCTCGTCGCGATTCGCGGCAGCGAAGACATCCGCTCCGCCCAGGTCATCGAATTGTAGCCTCGCTGTGCCCGGCGCCGATCCGCGCGAAATCGCTCCAAGAATTTCCTTTTCGACGCCACGCCGGACTTCATAGTCTCGCCCGCATGTCAGCACTCCTCTGGACCATTCTCATCGGCGCCGTGATTGGCGTAGTTGCCAAGCTTCTCATGCCCGGCCGTGATCCCGGCGGGTGCATCATCACCATCCTGCTCGGTATTGCCGGCTCTTTCCTCGCGGGCTATCTCGGGCGCGCCATGGGCTGGTATCAGGAAGGCCAGCCGGCCGGCTTCATCTTTTCCGTCGTCGGCGCGATGATCCTCCTCCTGATCTACCGCCTCATTTTCGGCAAGCGCTCGTAGATTTAACGCACGGGTCGCGCCACCAGAATTCCCGTGTCTGTACCATAGCGATACAGGTATTTCGATAACTCCGAGTCGATCACTACTTTGCCGTAGTTTCGCGGCGAAGAGGCGTGCATGAAATGGAGCACGCCGTCGCCGGTCCGCAGCGCCAGACCCACATGCGAGGTGCCAAAGAGTGGACCATCGCGCGAGACAATCCCGATGATATCCCCGCTGCGTAACTGCGGCTCGATCGCGGCCACCCGGCTCTTCGGAATCTGATAGAGCGGTCGGCTCGAAACTCGCGCCTCCATCCGGCCCAGCGGAGCGAGCAGAGCGCGATTATGGCTCAGATAGCGATATTTCCGCCAGCCCACCGTCATCTCCCGCGCCGCATGAGGCGCGCGCACGCCGCCCAGGCTTCGGGTCAGATCCTCGACTAACCCTCGGCTGTTATTGTCCGCCAACCAATCTTCCAGGTAATGCAGACGGGAAAGATAGTCCGCCGTGCACTGCCCGCCGCGGTAACGATCTAATTCGATGTAATGCAAGAGCCGCTCCGGCGTCCAACTCTCCGGCGAATCATTTAGCATCCGCGCGAATCCCAGCGCCGTTTCAAAAAACGTCCAGCAATCCTGACCGTCAAAATTAACCGACGGCGCTTCCACCCGATCATCGATCTCGAGCGTGAACCCGCGATAACGTGTCCCCACCATCGCCTGGCCCACCGTCGCCGTGCGTTCCCCGATTGGCAGCGCCGACCAGTTATTGGACCGCGCCTCGCTCACCAGGCGATCGAATTTTCCGCGACCGCGAAAGACTGTCGAAAATGGCAAAGCTGCCTGCGCGCTCCCCAGCGCGAGCACGATAAAACAAAAACCCGAAACAAATTTACGCATGAGTGGCGAATATCCGACCTAATCCAGAGCATGCAATGTGCCGGGCGCCATCCGTCCCGAAATCGAGTCGCGTCCGCGAGCGCGCCCACTACCTTATCTGCGTGGAAGATTTGTTTAGGCAGGAGGAGGAAGTGAAAGCCGTCAAAGCGCCGACTGCTGCTTCGCCCCTCGCCGCCCGCATGCGTCCACGGTCCCTCGCCGAATTCGTCGGCCAGCAACACATCCTCGCTCCCGGAAAATTGCTGCGCCGCGCGATCGAGGCCGATCGCCTCCCGTCCGTCATCCT
>JBDUAE010000513.1:0-1823 GCA_040004805.1 Chthoniobacterales bacterium
ATTAGGAAAGGTCTCGAGACGGATGTTTCCAAAGCCGGCGCGCTGCATCGAAGCTTTCGCCATCATCTGCTGGGGAGGCGTCGCGACTTTATCTTCGGTGCCGACGCTAAGAAAAATCGGCGTCTCCAGGTAGGCGTTGCCGGGCTTAAATTTCCGGTAGCCTTCCGTGATAGTGTCTTCGTTAATTCCGGTGAGAAAAAGCCCACAGATGTGGTAACCGGCGACCGCGAGCAGTGGCGTGAGCAAGCCCGCGCGCTTCGCTCCGCCGGAATAGCCGGCACAGGCCACCGGCCAGTTTTTGGCGCCGGGGAAGCTGCGTTGCAGAGCATCGAGCGCCGCCAGGGTGTGACCGGCGCGCCAGCCGGAGCTGTCTTTGCCGGGCGCCGGCACCAGACCGTCGCCGGCGATGACGACCCAGCCCTCGGCCAGCGCCGTGGGGGCATAAAGATTTTTGAGATCATCGCGGTTTTGAATCTTGAAATCACTAGTCGAGAAGACGACCAGGACGTGCCAGCTCCGCGCAGGATCAAAGCCTCGCGGCACCGCCAATACTGCCACGGTATAGGGCGGCACGGGGTTTCCTCCCTCCGAGACGTAGGATTTCTCCACCGCGCTCAAAGGCACCTCCGCCCGCACCGTCCCGCCGGGGACGACGGGGACCCCGGCGAAATTCATCCCCGCGGCGACGACAGACGACGAGAGCGCAAACCAAACCGCGCCAGCGAGACCCGGCCCGAAAAATAGCCGAACCTGTCTAACAAGTCTCCGCGTCATAGATTATTCGACAACGGAAATGCACGAAAGTTCGACCGTAAACTCGATCCGCGGCAAAAAGTCCGTTATCGTCGGCTTCGTCATGTTTCCGCGATTTCTTCCTTCCCTCCAGCACGCCTTTCGGGAAGTCGTTTTTGCGAATTCCTTTTCTTGTCCGAAAAACGCTGCCCCCACCCGATGAAACCCGCCGCGCCCTCGAAGCCGTTTCGTTACCCGCTCTCCCGGAACCCCATCTTCTGGACCATCCAGGGCGAAGGTCATCTCCGCGGTTTCCAGATGTGCTTCGTCCGCCTCGCTGGCTGCTCTGTCGGCTGTCCGGGTTGCGACACCGATTATCGAAAAAACGAAATGGCCACCCCGGAGGAAATCGCGGAGCGGGCGGACGCGGTCACTCCCGCGAAGGCGCGCGATCGCTGGGCTTGGGTCACCGGCGGTGAACCGACCGATCACGATTTGGTGCCGCTCTTGCGCGCGCTGCGGGCGAAGCGTTTCTCAATCGCAGTGGCGACCAGTGGACATCGGCGCGTGATTCCGCCGGTGGATTGGCTCTCAGTTTCACCCCACGATCCGGCGAAATGGATGCAAACCTACGGGAGTGAGGTGAAGATCGTGCCCGGGCTCAACGGCTTCGGGATTGAAGATTTCCGTCGGGCGCATCCGGACGATCAAACAGACTTCATGTATCGCTACGTGCAGCCGCTCTCGATCGAAAAACAAGAGGACCCGGCAAGTTTGCGCACATGTCTGGAATTTGTGCGGACTAACCCGAACTGGGCGCTCTCGCGCCAGGATCATCATCACTGGGGCGTGGCCTAACCGACACCGCCCGAGCGAGCACTCCAATATCTTGATTGCACGCGAGGCGCGCCTCACGCACAGTTACTGCCGATGAGCGGCAACCTGCGCGCGATTTTTGCGGCCCTTCTTCTGGTCGCGATCGCGTTTGCGCTCGGCCTCTCCGCTTCCCCGCAGCTCCATCGCTGGCTCCATCCCGATAACGATTGGGCGACGCACGAATGCGCGGCCACGCTTCTCTCTACGGGCAGCGT
>JBDUAE010000514.1:0-1823 GCA_040004805.1 Chthoniobacterales bacterium
ACGCGCTCGAAATCGGCGTCCTCACCACCACAGCCGACATTACTGGCGTCATTCAGTTCACCCTCGCCGTCGCCGAACAAAGCATCCAACAAAAGGCCATCGTCTACGATCGCGCCGGCGATGCGCACTACGACACCATCAGCGCCTTCATCAAAAGCATGCGCGCCTCCGACGAGAAAGGCGCGATCTATTGGCTCGCGAAAATGCTCCACGCCGGCGAAGACTTCCGCTTCATCGCGCGACGCATCGTCATTTTCGCCAGCGAGGATGTAGGGCTCGCGGACTCCGAGGCCTTGCCACTGGCGATCGCCACTCAGCAAGCGGTCGAATTTGTTGGGATGCCGGAAGCGCGCATCCCCCTCGCCCATGCCGTCTGTTATATGTGCCGCGCAAAAAAGAGCCGCGTCGCCTACGAAGCACTGGCCGCCGCCACGGAAGAAATTGAAAACGAACAGACCGAACGCGTGCCGGAGCGACTGAAGAACAAACACTTTCCGGTTAATCCGGAAAAGGGAAGCGCGTGAAGGTAATTCTCCCCGGCGGGTCCGGGCAGGTCGGCAAATTATTGGCGCGCCATTTCTCCGCGCGCGGCGACGAAGTGGTCATCCTCTCACGCACTGAAGCAAAAACGCCGGGCCGCTGGCGCCACTGGGACGCGGAGTCGCTCATCGATTGGACCGACGAAATCGAAGGCGCGGACGTGATCATCAATCTCGCAGGACGCAGCGTAAACTGCCGCTACACGGCGGAAAATCGCCAGCTCATCAAAGACTCCCGGGTGAATTCCACCCGCCTCATCGGTCGAGCTATCGCGGAGGCCACCAACCCGCCGCGGCTTTGGTTACAAGCGAGCACGGCAACGATCTACGCGCACCGATTCGATGCGCCTAACGATGAGAGCGGCATCATCGGAGGAAGGGAACCGAATGCGCCCGACACCTGGCGCTTCAGTATCGAAGTCGCCAAGGCATGGGAGCAGGCGCTCGACCAATCCGAAACGCCGGCGACGCGCAAGATTAAGCTCCGTTCCGCCATGGTCATGAGCCCGGATCGTGGCGGAATTTTCGATACGCTCTTGCAGTTGGTGCGTTTTGGTCTCGGCGGGACGGCGGGCGATGGGCGGCAATATATTTCCTGGATTCACGAGCGCGATTTCGTGCGCGCGATCGATTGGTTGATCGTGCACGAAGAAGCCAGCGGCGCCGTGAATCTCGCTGCGCCCAATCCGTTGCCGAACCGCGAATTCATGCATGAACTACGCCGTGCTTACGGAATGTCGCTCGGCCTCCCGGCGACCCAGTGGATGCTCGAAATTGGCGCATTTTTCATGCGCACGGAAACCGAACTCATCTTGAAAAGTCGTCGCGTCGTTCCGGCATATTTACTTGCACACGGCTTCAAATTCGACTTCCCGGATTGGTCCACCGCCGCGCGCGATCTCTGCGCGCAATCGAAGACTGGCCGTGTCGGTTAAAGTCTACTCGTTAGTCGTACGCGCGAGTACGCAACGGAAACCATAAATCACGTCGCGCTCCGTGCGATCGATCACATTTCGATACGAACTCAGCAGCTCAGCTCGATTACTGTTCGCCCACGAGCCACCACGCAGCACACCCCATCGGCTCCCCGGTTTGTAGAGATCGTCGCACCATTCCCAAACGTTCCCGCTCAGATCGTAGAGGCCGAGCGTGTTCGGCTTGAAGCTGCCCACCGGAGCCGTGGCGGCGAAGCCATCGTTATAACCATCGATCACCGGCCCGCGCCGGCGCGCGGTTTGGTCGGCAAAATTTCCTGCGCCCGCGGGCGGCGGCCACTGCCGGCCC
>JBDUAE010000125.1:0-6031 GCA_040004805.1 Chthoniobacterales bacterium
GCGACGGATATCGCGAAAACGATTGAAGTCCCGATTTTCCATGTGAACGGCGATGATCCGTTGGCGACGATGTTCGTGACGGAATTGGCGCTCGATTTTCGGCAGGAGTTCGGTCGCGACGTAGTGATCGATATGTATTGCTACCGGCGCTACGGCCACAACGAAGGCGACGAGCCTTCTTTCACGCAACCGGATCTTTACGCGAAAATCGACCGGCGTCCCTCGGTGCGGAAGCTTTACAAAAAGGAGCTGATCGACGCCGGTAGACTCACCGAGGAGGAGGCGACCGCGCTCGAAACCGAGTTCGAGCAGAAGCTGCAAACAGCGCTCGACGACGTAAAAGCGCACGCCACGGAGCCGGCGGATCGCAAAGAGCAGTTCAACGAATCGACCGCTATTTTTCAGCCGGAGTTTTCTTTTGGATCTCCGCCCACTGCAATCAGCGCGGAGAGTTTAGGACAAATTGTAGAAGGAATGACGCGGGTGCCGGAGGACTTTCATATTTTGCCGAAGGTGAAAGCGACGGTGCTGGACCGGCGTCGGAAAAATTTCGAAGCCGGTGGACCATACGATTGGGGTTTTGCGGAAGCGCTCGCCTTCGGTTCGCTTCTCCTCGAAGGCACGCCGGTGCGCCTCTCGGGACAAGACAGCCGACGCGGTACTTTCAGTCATCGACACGCAGTGCTCTATGATGCGATCTCGGGCGAGCCCTACGTTCCGCTGCTCCATCTGGCGCCGGACCAGAAGCGTATCTGTATCTATAACAGCTTGCTCTCCGAAGCAGCGGTTCTCGGATTCGATTACGGCTACTCGCTCAACTTTCCCGAGATGTTGTGTTTATGGGAAGCGCAGTTCGGTGATTTCGCGAACGGTGCGCAAAACATTATCGATCAATTCATCGTCTCCGCGGAATCGAAATGGCAACGGCCGAGCGGCATCGTTTTGCTCTTGCCGCACGGTTACGAAGGGCAGGGCCCCGAGCATTCCAGCGGACGCGTGGAACGTTTCCTGCAACTCTCGGCGGAGAATAATATCCAGGTCTGTAACCTGACCACGCCGGCTCAATATTTCCACGTCTTGCGCCGGCAAATGAAGCGAGGCTTTCAAAAGCCGCTCATTATTATGACGCCGAAGAGCCTGCTCCGCGCTGAGTTTGCCACCTCGCGCACGGAGGATTTCACGAGCGGCGGTTTCGAGGAAATTCTCGGTGCTCCGATCCTCGGTCCTGCGGATCAGATCAAGCGCATCGTTTTCTGCTCCGGGAAAGTCTATTACGATCTCTTGAAAAACCGGGACGCCCAGAAGATTGCGGAGGCGGCCTTGATCCGGGTCGAGCAAATCTATCCCTTGCACGAGGAAAAATTACGCGACCTGGCACGTGCATTTCCGAGCGATGCCAATCTGGTCTGGTGCCAGGAGGAACCGCAAAACATGGGTGCGTGGACTTTCATCGAACCGCGCCTGCGCGCGCTCTTCGGACGCGAGATTTCCTATGCCGGAAGGAACGCGAGTGCGAGCCCGGCGGTGGGCGCGTTGACTTTGCACAAGGTGGAACAGGCGCAGTTAATCTGGGAAGCGTTGAGCTTGTAGAAACGAAAAAAGCGCGGCCGCAGAGCCGCGCTGTTTTCGGGGAGCGTACCTTGGGCGCGCGGTTAAACGCTAGTTATAGGGCGACCAGAAGGCGGTATCAGTCACGTCGCTGAGGTTAGTGCGCGTCGACGCAGGCACTTTCGGCAGGGAATCGACTTTTTGCGGACCGTAGGCAGCGCCGAAGAGATCTTTGCCTGTCAGGTAGAGGCTAGTCCCTGCCTTCATGTAGTTAGTCCAGTCTACCGTGTTCACGAGCGCACCGCTGGGTTTGTTGGTTTCGATCGCATATTGGTCGAGCGCGGAATCGATCAGACGAAGATCATTGATAATGCGGCTGGCCTGCGAACGTTTGCGAGCGCGGAGGAATCCGGGCACGGCAATGGAGGCGAGGAGAGCAATGATGGCGACGACAATCATGATTTCCACGAGAGTGAAGCCGGCTTTGGACGATTTGATGAGATTTTTCATAGGTTGGTTCTTGCGTTAATTACCCAACCTCTAAAGCACCTGGAAGGCCGTCATGCCAGTACCCGCCGGGGACTTTTGCTGTAGTGAATTCCACTACAGGATGTCGCCACTACGGGGCGAGAAGCGCGATTTTTAGGAAAGCGCTGCGACGGCTTTGCTCGTGTCGTGCAGCCAGCGGGTGGCTTCCTGCTGCAACTGAATCGCGTTTTGGAGACCGAGCTTTTCCTTAATTCGCGCGCGATAAGTCTCTACCGTGGCGCTGCCTAGAGTTAGCTTGATGCTGATCTCGCGCGTGCTGCGGCCACGCCCGATCAGGTCGAAGACTTCGAGTTCGCGATCGGTTAGGCGATCCATACCGTTTTTTGTATTGGCCGATTTTCCGGCAAGATTTCCGAGAATCTTCGTCGCCGCGGCCGGCGCGAGGAAGATCCCGCCTTTCAGGACGTGGCGCAGTGCGGTCATGATTTGGGCGGAGGCCTCGTGCTTGGAGATATATCCTTTTGCGCCTGCCCGAAGCGCGCGTTCGGCATAAAGTGATTCGTCGTGCATTGATAGGACAAGGACGGGCACCGCGGAGCCCGCGGCGGCTAGATTTTTGATCAGCTCCAGACCGTTCGATCCTTTCAGTGTGAGATCGACAATGGCGACGTCCGTCTGGCGATTGAGGATCATGTCGAAGCCATCGCGGATATTATCGGCCTCGCCGCAGACCTCCAGGTCATCCCCTTGATTGATGAGGTGCGCGAGCCGTTCGCGGAACATGGGATGATCTTCCACGATCATCACCTTTGCTTTTTTCGAGTTAGGCGGCTTGCTCATATTCCAGGGCGGCGGCGCTCTGCTCGAAGGTACAGGTTACTTGCGTTCCTCCGTCTTCCGAGGGCGCGATCGCGAGGTCGCCACCGATGAGGTGGGCGCGATAGCACATGATGCTTACGCCCATTCCCGTGCTTTCGCTCCGGGTTAAAGCAATCCCAGTCCCGTTGTCGCTAATCCGGAGCATTCCACCCGACGAAGTCGTCTCGAGCTCTAGTTCAATGCGAGTAGCCACGCCGTGTCGGACGGCGTTGGCAATTGCCTCCTGCGCAATGCGATAAAGTTGGTTGGCAGAATCTCCCGGAGCGAAGGACGGCGCGTCCGCGCTGATTAGCCGACAATCAACCTGGTGCAATCGCGAAACCGACGCCGCCAGCTCTTCCAGGGCGGAGACCAATCCCGCCTCGACCATTTGCACTGGGACCAAGCCGCGGGCGAGAGCACGTGCCTGCACGACTCCCTCCTTTAGGAGAATGCTGAGTTCCTCCGCGGCGGTCGCTTCCACCTGCAATCCTTTACCCAGTAAGTCTGTTTGCAGAGATGCTGCGGCGCAGCCGACAGCGGCTAGATATTGGCAGATCCCATCGTGCAGATCCTGTCCGATCCGCCGCCGTTCAGACTCCGAGATTTCGACGATCTCGCGTTCGAGCCGTTGCGAATGCTCCAGCAGTGCAATCCGCGCTGCCGATGCGTCGCGTGCGCGGCGAAGCGAAGCAGCCTCCAGGGCGACAAAGACGAAAAAGCCGATGCAAGCAGTTGTTTCCCACGCTTCTTGCCAGTAATTCAAAAATGGGCGTCCACCCAGAACGTTCGCCCACCACCAAACGATGCCGCAGAGGAGGCTCATCAGCAGTCCCAGTTTCCGATCCAAGCGCCACGCCACGATGTAGATGGGCGCAACGTAAAGGATGGAAAGACTGACCTGATAGCCGGTTAGAACGTCGATCGCCCCGATAAATACCATCAGCGTCAGGCCCTCGGCCAAGATGAGGGGCGGTGGCTGCCGTCGGAGTATCGTCGCGAGATTCATGAGAAGCCTCTCTTACTGAGCAGATTTCC
The DNA here is from genome assembly GCA_040004805.1 of Chthoniobacterales bacterium. GTDB lineage: Bacteria > Verrucomicrobiota > Verrucomicrobiia > Chthoniobacterales > UBA10450 > JACCTI01. The sequence continues at coordinate 3,934 of JBDUAE010000125.1, forward strand.
CGCCAGATCCTCACCACGGCTTTCGTTTGTGGCGTTCCGTATCCTCATTCGCCCAAACCGCTGTCGGCTAAATTTGTCGACCGCACGTTTTTCGTGGGCATAGTTGCCATGCGCTCATGAGTATCGAAGTCAAAATTCCGGCAGTCGGCGAATCCATTTCCAGCGGCATCGTCTCCGTCTGGCACAAGAAAAATGGCGAACAGGTCAAAGCGGGAGACCCACTCTTCACCCTGGAAACAGACAAGGTTTCGACCGAGATCACGGCCGAAAAATCGGGCGTGCTCCAGACGATTGCAGCCGAAGGCCAGGAAGTGAAAATCGGCGAAGTCGTGGCGACAATCGATGAAAACGCGACCGCTTCCGTGGCGGCGCCCGCGGATGTAAAGGATAAGCCCGATCCCAATCGGAAGGCGGCGCCGGTGAGCGGAGAAAAGAAATCGCCTAATGCTGAAGTGCTTTCGCCGGCGGTGCGTCGGATCGTGGAAGAAGAGAAATTGCAGACGGCTAATTTAGCCGGCAGCGGCAAAGGCGGTCGGCTCACCAAAGGCGATGTCCTGGCCGCGGTGCAAGATCGCGCGGCCGCCCCAGTTTCAGAGACGACGGAGGCTCCGCCGCCGGATCAGCCGACAAGCGACCGGTTTACCCGCAAACGGATGTCGCCGCTCCGTCGCAAAATCGCGGCGCAGTTGGTGATGGCGCAGCAGACCGCGGCCATCCTCACTACGTTTAACGAGTGCGACATGACCGCCGTGCAGGACCTGCGCAAGAAATCGCAGGACGCGTTCGTGAAGAAAAATGGAGTGAAGCTCGGCTTCATGTCGTTCTTCATCAAAGCCGCAGTCGAAGGCTTGAAAGCGGTGCCCGCGATCAATTCGCGCATCGAGGACGAAGACTTCATCCAAAATCACTTCTTCGATATTGGAGTCGCGGTTGGGACGGAACGCGGCTTGGTCGTGCCGGTCGTACGCGAGGCGGATAAGAAGACGTTTGCCGATCTGGAGCGTGATATTGCCGGCTACGCGACCAAGGCGCGCGAAGGAAAACTTAAGATTGAGGAATTGCAGGGCGGCACTTTCACGATTTCCAATGGCGGTGTTTACGGCTCGCTCATGGGCACGCCGATTTTAAACCCGCCGCAAAGCGGAATCCTGGGCATGCATACGATCCAGCAGCGGCCGATGGCGATCGACGGCAAAGTCGTCATCCGCCCGATGATGTATCTCGCGCTCAGTTACGATCACCGCGCGGTCGACGGCAAAGAGGCGGTCACATTCCTGATCAAAGTGAAGGAATGCATCGAGGACCCGACCAAGCTCCCGCTCGATTTTTGAGCGCTGCAATTTTTATGGACACATTTGATGTGGTTATCATCGGCTCCGGCCCGGGCGGCTACGTGGCGGCAATCCGCGCCGCGCAGTTGGGACTGCGCACGGCGATCGTCGAGAAGGATAAAGAGCTCGGCGGGACTTGCCTGAACATCGGCTGCATCCCCAGCAAAGCGTTGCTCTCGTCCAGCGATCACTTCGCTTTTGCAAAAAAGGAAGCCGCCAAACACGGGATCAAACTGGACAAGGTGGAACTCGATCTTCCGGTGATGTTGCAACGCAAAGACAAGGTCGTGAAGACACTCACCGGTGGTGTGCGCGGCCTGATGAAGTTGAACAAGGTCAGCACCTTTCAGGGTAAGGGGACGATCACAGCTCCGGGCAAAATTTCGATCCAACCTGAAAGCGGCGAGGTGCAGGAGATTGAAGCCAAGCACATCATCATCGCGACGGGCAGCGTCCCGGTGGAGTTGCCGAATATGAAATTTGATGGCGACGTCGTCGTCAGCAGCACGGAGGCGCTCTCGTTTTCTGAAGTGCCAAAGAAGCTGCTCGTGATCGGGGGCGGCGCGATTGGTCTGGAGATGGGCTCAGTTTGGAGCCGGCTCGGATCCGAAGTCACGGTGCTGGAATTTCTCCCGCGCATCGCGCTGGGCTTTGATCTCGAAGTAGCCAACGCGCTTCAAAAAGCCCTGACCGCACAGGGGATGAAGTTCTTTCTCGACACCAAAGTCACCGAAGTAAAAGTGGAGGGCGGCAAGGCCATCGCCAAG
>JBDUAE010000126.1:0-6022 GCA_040004805.1 Chthoniobacterales bacterium
ACCGTGGCCCATTGCCGCTCGGAAAGGTACGGTCCCCAGCGCTTCCAATTTTGCTCGCGAGCCGCGTCCGCCCGCAGGCGTTCTCGTTCCGCATTGCCAGCGTGGGGAGAGGTTATTTTCATTTCGAGCAGGGGCGCCAGCGGTCTTCCGCGCCAGCTTTCCCGTGAAATCGACTAAGCTTTGAGCTTGCCGCCGAAGAAGATACAGCAGAAAAACTCTTACCGGCCCACTTCCCTATGAAACTTCATTTCCTGCCCCGTCTGCTTTTGATCATCGCCCTCACCGGCTTCATTTCTGCCCCGGGCACTGCCGCCGCGCGGTCGCGTCGTTCCTCTGTCTCCGGAGATCCTGGCGGCCACACCAATCGCGGGGTAAAATACGCACGCAAAAAAGAATACGACAAAGCGATCGTGGAATTTTCCGCGGCGATTGAGAGCCAGCCGCAAGATCCGAAAAATTACAGCAACCGCGCGCTTTCCTATGAATTGAGCGGCAAACTCGAGGAAGCGAAAGCCGATTACACGAAGGCGATCGCACTGCGCCCGTCGTCTGATGATTACACCCACCGCGCCCGGGTCGAGTTGAGACAGAAAAATTTGCCCGCTGCGCTGAAGGACCTCGATAAAGCGCTCGAAGTGAACCCGAAAGACATCGGGACCCGTCGCCTGCGCGCTTACACCAATCTGCAGAAGCGGGATTGGAACAAAGCGATCGCGGATTACGACGAGATCATTAAGGGCGCAAAAAAAACCGATGTGGCCGCGCTGGAGCGACGCGGATTTGCCTATCGGAGCATGAAAAAATACGACCTCGCCGCGGCTGACTTCAGCGCGATGATTAAAGCGCAGCCGAAAGACATCGAGGGCTACCGCCGCCGCGCTTACGTCTATCGGGCGATGAAGGACAACGAGAAAGCGATGGCCGATCTGCGCATGATCCTGAAGTTGAAGCCGGACGACGCGGACGCCAAAGCGCTGCTCGCCTCGATGGAGCGGTCGGCCGCGACTCCGGCGCCCGCGAAAAAGCCCGCGACTCCGACGGCACGAGTGAAGGCCTCGCCGAAACCGAGCGCAAAAATCAAACCTGCGCCACCCGCCCCGGTCCCGCAGTAGTCGTCACCCGCTCATCGGTCTCAGCGCGCTTTACCTTCAGTCTCCCGCATGCGCGATCTCTCCAGCATTCTGCAACACGCAGTCTCGGAATCGATCGAGACCTTGCGCAGCCTGGGCGAGCTCGATGCGCAGATGCGCCGCGCGCTTGATGCTTTGGCCGATTGCCTTCGCTCCGGGCACAAATTACTCGTCTGCGGAAATGGCGGGAGCGCCGCCGATGCCGCGCATTTCACGACCGAGTTTGTCGTTCGTTTCCTAAATGATCGCCCGGCCTATCCCGCGCTTTGTCTTTCGGCCGATGGCGGTCTTCTCACCGCGGCGGGGAACGACTACGGCTTCGAAGAAATCTTCGCCCGCCAGGTCGCCGCTTTCGGCCAACCCGGCGACGTCCTTATTTGCCTAACGACCAGTGGAAACTCGCCGAATATTCAGCGTGCCCTCGAGGAAGGAAAGAAGCGCGGGTTGACCACGATCGCATTTTTGGGCCGCGACGGCGGCGCCAGCAAAGGAAAAGCCGATCTCGAGTTGCTGGTGCGTGGCGCGGCCACGGCGCGCATCCAGGAAGCACACATGCTTTTGCTGCACGTGCTCTGCGAGGCCGTGGAAGAGCGGCTAAAATAGCCGACACGCGGTCGGCTAATTTTTCCGCCTAGGGCTGGCGCCCGCCGCGCGCCCGAGCTTCGATTTGATCCAAATCCGGATCGTTCTTGCGCAGCCACTCCTGGATCTCGCTCACTTCGCTGGGCGAGACGGCAGTGGGACGTTGCGGTCGCGGATCGACCAGCGTGGCCTGGCGATGTTTCCAATGCCGCCCGTGTCGTCGCAGCGCGTAATACATTGTCTTGGCCGTAAGACCGCCGACGCCGCTACAGCGCATGGCGTTGTAAAACATCCGGTCCACATCTTCCCAGGGCCGATTTTGATCGTCGTAGGCGACATCGTGAAGCACGGACGCTTTGCGATATTTTCCTTCGAATGGTCCGCCGATAATGCTCCAGAAGGCGCGCGGGATCGACGCGCCATCGACATGCGCCCCGGCCGGCGCGACCCAAACTTCACCGTAGGGATCGGTGTAGCGCAGCTCATTCAAAAGCACCATCGAAAGGCCGTCGGCTTCCCAACGCGCCTCAACCGGACCGCTGAAATAACCCCACGTGGAAGCGCGTGCGACCTTGGCCTTGTCGGCCTGGCGGTCCAGCCGCTTCTCCGTTCGAGCCGCCTGGCGTTCCAGATTTAGCCGATGAGAGCCACAGCCGGTAAGCGCCAACGCGACGAGCAAACAAAGAACCAATCTCATGCCGTCGTCTAAACGAGAACGTCCCTACCCGCCTCAGATACGGGGTTCTAGTTTTTCCAGGAACGCCACTTCTTGCGTAGCGGCTTCACGTAGCTGTCAACGTCCACGCTCTTCAAGCGATCGACACCGTCCTTCACCAGCTCGGCCGAATCTTCGTAGCGGCGTTGCATCGATTTCAGGAACGGCCACAGAAACGGCAGCGAGAGCATGCTCAGATTGACGTCGCCGAACGGCGATTTGATTTCGCTTTCGCGCTTGGCCGACTCCGAGGAATAGCGAATCGCCAGCCCGATCGCAAGGCCTACCGCCAGCGCGCCAATCACGGTGGGGACCGGATTTTGGCGCAGTAGGATTTCGGTCTTTTCGCGTGCGCTCGAAGCGGTCACCTTGGTTTGCCGCCAGGCGTCGCTCGCCATGGACGAGACCTTGTCGGTCGTGTCCTGGAAGCGGGTTCCACCCATGGAAATTTCCTGAGCGCCGGTCTTCACGGAGCCTGGGTTCGGATTGTTAAATTCGTCACCATTCGGATTGATCATATCTTGAATTCGTAATTGCTCCGCCTGCTGCGTCCATCGAGTTGAGAAAGAGGGAACTGGGACGCGAAGCAGATGCGAAATGTGTAGGACGACAATACACCAGGAAAGGACGCCATGCAGGAAGAATCAGCAGACGAAAAAAGCAAGAACCTCGATCCGGTAACCGGCGAACCCGGCTCGCACCCGGTGGGCTCAGGCGTAGGCGCCGCGAGCGGCGGTGTGACCGGCGCAGCACTGGGGGGAGCTGTCGGCGGACCGGCAGGCGCAGCTATCGGCGCGGTCGTGGGCGGAATCGTGGGAGCCTACAGCGGGCGTGGCGTCGCGGAAACGCTCAACCCAACCTTGGAGGAAGCTTACTGGCGCGAGAATCACGCGACTCAGCCTTGGGCGGAAAAGAATATGAACTTCGAGCATTACGCGCCGGCCTATCGCACTGGCTACGAAGGCGCCGGGAAGTATGCCGGCAAACAATATCAGGAGATCGAGGCCGATCTGGCGCGCGACTACGAGAAGAACGACGCGAACCCTGCCATTCCGTGGGATCGCGCCCGCCCGGCGGTCAAAGCCGCATGGGATCGTCTCGGTGGCGTGCAGGCGCCTCGGGACACAGACCGCGGTTTGCGCGGTGGTCTGTAAGTGGTCGGAATTAGCCGCAATTAGCAATATCAGCCGACACAAGCCTGTTGCGTTACCCGACACCCCGAAATGCGTCGTGATTAGCGGCACCCGTCCCCGCATCGCCCTCAGCTTCGTCTGCTGGCGTCTGGATGAATTCATCGATCACGGTCAGGAACTGATCAAGATCGAACGGCTTCGTTAGATAATTCCGAGCCCCCGCCCCGAGGAGGCGCTCGATCTGGCTCGGAGTTGCATCCGCACTCAAGATCACCACTGGGATGCCGGCCGTCTCCGGTTGCTCCTGCAGGAAGGCCAGGATTTCCGCGCCGTGCATATCCGGTAAATTTAAGTCCAGTAAAATGAGCCGCGGCTGATGGGACTCGGCAAATTTCAGGCCCATCGCGCCGTCCGAGGCATGAACTACGCTCACTCCGGGGCGGAATTCGAGGATCCGTTCGACGAGCGTGAAATTCACCGCGTCGTCCTCGATATAAAGGATATCGCAGGCATGGCCGACCGCCATGATCGCACCGGCTTTCGAGACGGGTTCTTCCTTCGGGTCCGTCAGTTCCCGCTCGATAATGCGGAGCATTTCGCGAGCGGACTTCAGGATTTGCTGGAGATCGGCCGTGCCCCGTTTCGAGGAAGGATGCAGCGCCAGCAACTCCGCAAATCCGATGATGGCATTCAACGGCGTGCGCAGCTTGTGATTCAAATCCGATCGAAATTTCGACCCCACCGAATGCTCATTATTACTCGGGGTGCCCGGAGCTGGCATTCCCACCTCCTTAACCGAGTCATTTCCTTCGTTCATTTCTTATTCGCCTTCAGATTTCTTAGCCCCAGGCCGAAAGGGCGGCGGCTCCATTTGTGTCCAGGCGGAGACCGGACGGTTCTTCGTAGGCTTGCGTTCGAAGCTTCACTTCCATGTCAATATCACGGCGCATTTTGTTCTTATGCGTGCAAAAAATTAGGGCTGTTTCCGATGTGATCACATCCGCCTTATAGGCAGCCAGGAGTGATTGATCGAAGCTGTGCCAGCCCATCGTCGTGCCCGCTTCGATGATTTCCTGGAAGCTGCGATTTTCGCTCTCGCCGTAAAGCAGGCTCTCCCGCGTCCGCAGACTGCTGCCCATCACTTCCGTCACCAACAAGCGTCCACCTTCGGATCTGGTCACGAGGCGTTGGCCTACGATGAAGCGCACCGTATCCGCGAGCCGCTGCCTTACCTGCTGTTCCTCTTCCTTTCCGAACATGCCCAGGATGCGGTTGATCGTCTGGCTGGCATTGATCGTGTGCATGGTCGTGAAAACGAGGTGACCCGTTTCCGAGGCCGTGAGCGCGATCTCCATCGTGGCCCGGTCCCGCACTTCGCCCACCAGAATTACTTTCGGAGCCTGTCGTAAAGCCGCCCGCAGCCCGGTTGCGAAATCCGGAAAATCCCTTCCGAGCTCGCGCTGATTGAAGAGCGCGCGCTGGGGCGGATGGATAAATTCGATCGGATCTTCCAGGGTCAGAATGTGAATCCGCTGGGTCCGATTCATCTCATTCAACATCGCGGCCAGGGTTGTGGTCTTGCCGCTGCCAGTCCCGCCCGTGACGAAGATGACGCCGTTCTTCTCTTTCACCATCTCGCCGAAAATCGGTGGCAGGCCGAGCTTTTCCAAAGTCGGAATTTCTTTCTGCAACTTCCGCATCACGATCGCAGGACGCCCGTTTTGTCGAAAAACATTCACGCGGAACCGGGCCACTCCTTTGAGATCGTAACTGCAATCGCACGAACCCATCTTCTCCAGATCGTCGCTCAGACGACCGTCGCCGAGCATGAGATGAAGCGAAAGTTGCTCGATTTGCGTGCCCGTCAGCACGCCCTCCGGCGTGTCGATCGGGAACTCGTTCAACACCCCATACTCCTCCACCATCGGCGGACGACCGACCGCGAAAAGCAAATCCGAAACTCCGGGGCCGCTCTGCACCATGGCAGTGAGAAGGGCATCAATGACGTCTGTATTCACGGGAGAGAAGGAAGGTTGAGACTCCTTCGGACAGAGCGGGATTTGTGCCGCGCTCGGTCCCCTCGTGTCTAAACGCGTAAATTAACGCCACTCGTGCTTCGGATATTTGCGTTGCAACTCCTGCTTGATCCGGGGATAGGCGTCGCGCCAAAACCCCGCCAAATCGCTCGTGATCTGGATCGGTCGATGATTTGGTGCCAGCACTTGGATCACCAATGGCAAACGCCCGGGACCGATCGTGAGATTCCGCTCCACCCCGTAAAGATCCTGGATCCGCGCCGCCACCGCCGGCGGCGCCGACGCGCTGTAAATGACCTTGCCCTTGCGCCCATTCGGCAGCGCGATCCGCTCCGGCGCGTATTGATCCACCAAGCCCTGTTGCGCGGCGGAAAGCCACGATTTCACCACCGGCCAGACCGGCCGATCTTTGATCTCCTTGTAACT
>JBDUAE010000515.1:0-1809 GCA_040004805.1 Chthoniobacterales bacterium
GCGCGGAAATAGATAACGCTCGTTTCGGGATAATTCGACGCGCTCAGGACAAACTTGCCCGTCGTCTTATCGAGCGTCAGATACCCGCCGCTCCCGTTGTTCAAATCGACCCAATCGTTCCGCTCGTTATCCGGCACGTTGTTCACCTGCACGCGCACCTTCAAACCTTCCGGCGTCCCACTTTGCCGCGCGCTGAAGTGCAAAACAGAATCGCCTCCCGAAGTCGCGGGCGGCAGTTTTCTTACCGCGAAGACGGTGTCCGATAATCCGCCGTGCACCGGCGCGGGCGGCACGGCGCTGCTGGGCTGGAGCTTGAAGATCGTGCTCTTGGTCGTGCCGTAAACATTGCCGTCGCTGCCGATGATGACGCCGGCATGAGGCTGCGCTTCCTCTGAGCCGGCACCGAAGGCATGCAGCGTGGTCAGCGGTCCGCCGGGCGTCAGCCGAAAGAGCGTGCCGTTACCGTTTGCGCCGTTGAGAAGGGTCACGCCGTAGAGATCGCCGTCGCTATTGATCACCACGCCGGCGACGAAGCCGCCGCCGTCACTCCCACCGGTGAAACTGTAGAGAGTAGTCACAGCCGTCCCGGCCATAGAGCCATCCGTCACAAACTGAAAAACTGATCCCTGAGGTTGGTTTGAGCTGGTCCCGTAAAAAACACCCGAGCTATCGCGAACCAGAGCTCCCCGGCATTCACCTTCCGTAGCCGAGAATACGTGCAGAGTCGTGAATGCTCCAGCCGGCGTGATCTGGAAAATCGTGCCGTGATGATTGGCTCCGCCGCTATACGTGGTCCCGTAGATATTTCCATCTACGCCGACGATGAGCGGTCCATAGGGATTTGCGCCTTCGTCATTCACGCCCCCGGCTTGCGCAGCGAAGGAATGCAAAGTCGTGAAAGTCGTTCCGCCGGGCGTGCCGTTCGTCGTCACTTTGAAGATCGTCCCAGTGTCGTCCGGCCCCCCTTGATAGGTGACGCCGTAGAAGGTCCCGTCCGCGCTTTGCACCAAAGGCGCATAAGGAAATCTGCCATCTGTCGACTGCGTCCCGAGCGTGTAGAGCGTGGTCAGCATGCCGGCAGGCGTCATTTTATAGATCGTGCCACCGCCCGGCGCGCCTGTGGTTCCATAAAAATTTCCATCGATCGCCTGGATCACTCCGGCATTCGGATACTGCCCCTCACCCGCCACGCTCCCGAAACTGTGCAGAACGGTAAACGTCCCATCCGCGGCGAGTTTGAAAAAAGTTCCTACGGAATTGGTGCCGCCCTGCTGGGCCGTGCCGTAGAAATTTCCATCGCTTGCCTGTAAAATTCGGCCCGTGATTGGCGATCCTTCGGCCGCCGTGAGCGAGTAGAGCTGCGTAAAAGTCTGCGCCGAGGCCGGGCTTCCGGGATGGAGGCAGGTTAGCCAGCAAATCGAACTAAGCAGGAGGGGCAGTAATTTCATGTGGGGATGGGATGTCGTTCCGGCCGTCAGCGAAGGGCTTGGCATCGGAAACGCAACTGTTCTTTTCTACTACTCGCGGAAAATCTGGGGGGATCGGCTCAAGTTAATTTCCAAAAAATGCCTTCGCCTTGCGATCGCTGCCCGCAGCCCTCGGAAATGGAGATGATGTTTGTGGACTCCTGAGCTGACGATCGCGGTAAAGGTTATCGCGTGTCCCAGATCTTCCGACTATTCCGGCGCGACCAGCGCTCAGGCTGGCCGAGCCGTTAACGGACGGTCAGTGTAATTGCAACAAGGTGGAGTCAGGCTTTCCGCCTCGCCCTTACTCTCCGGGAGGTCCATACCAGCCGGCCAGATCGGC
>JBDUAE010000516.1:0-1809 GCA_040004805.1 Chthoniobacterales bacterium
TCGAGATAGATGAGCAGCGTGGTCGAGTTCTGCGCATAGCCTTGTTCGGCCTGCGTCATGAAGGCTTTGAGTTGGTCGAGAAAAGCGGGCGAATAGAGAGCGAGCTGGCTCCTAGCTACTTCTATATTGGCGGCTGCCTTCGTCACTTCCGCCGCGACCTCGGCTCGCGTCTTTTCCAAAGCCGCAAGTGCTTTGCGTTGGTCCGCCGTGGCTGTTTCGATCGCGCCTTTTTTCTGGTCCCACAAAGGCAACGCGACTGTCGCGCTCAGGCCGTAAGTTTGCTCGTTGTCGAGATACTCAAGTGACGGCCCGATCGCGAAATCCGGCCGCCGCCCGAAACGCGTCGAGCGCAGATTCAATCCGGCCAGCTCAGCTTGTCGCGACTCGGCGCGAATGCCGGGATTTCGCGCCAGCGCTAACGCGACAAAGTCGCTCCGCGTGCCGCGTGTCTGCAAGTTTTCGAGCCCGCCGCCGCTAGTGTTGAGAGGAGCCGCGGGAGATCGGCCCATCAACGCATTCAGCGTCACGCGGGCTACGACTGTGCGCCCATCTGCCTGCAAGAGCGCGCGATTCGCAGCAATCAACTCCGCCTGGCTCTTGATTGTTTCGAAATCGGAGGCGTAGCCGCTTTCGGCCCGCTTACGCGCCGACTCAACAAACGTCTTTGCCGACTCCACCTGATCGCGCCGACTCTGCGCGATCTTCTGCGATGCGAGCAGGTCGTAATAAGCACGCCGCACCTTCGCGACGATTTGGAAACGGAATCCTTCCCGCGCGATCTGGGTCAGCTCCACGTTTCCTTGCGCAATCGCCACGTCGAGAGAGCGTTTACCGGGGAACTTGAAGAGCTGACTCAAAGCCACTTCGGCGTGAAACAGATTCCCCGACGTACCCGAATCGCGAAAATGCCGGACGCCCGGAGCGATCGTCAGTTCGGGATTTTGAATCGTGCGGGCGGTTCTTATCGCACCCTTGGCGGACGCGACGCTTTGTTCGAAAACCTGTAGCTCAGGATTGTTCCGGAGCGCTTCAGCCGTGATCTGGTCGAGCGTCTCGGCGCGGGTCAACGCGACGCCGAATAGCAGCGTGGCGATCGTTAATTTTGAGAGTTGTTGATGAAAAATCATATCGGAATGCAGACAAGACGAGAGGAAGCCCACGACGCAGCGCGGCTGCGCTATTCGTGGATTAACCGGGAGACCTGAGCTACGAAAGGGACGCGGACACACCGCGCCTGTGCTCAGGAACTAGGCGAGCTGAGGGGGGTGATCGATGGAAACAGCGAGCCGCGTAGGCCTTGCTTCATCGATACCGCCCAAACGAACGGTCGGCTGTACGTCCGTCCCGAGCCGAAGCGCGAAATCCGCGACTACGACCGTCCCCATGTGCGTGGCGCACGAGCAATGGGCACAGGGAGCCTTCTCGTGGTCCGAAGTCGACTGCGACGACTGCGAGGCACAATGCCCTCCCGCCAAATCCGCCACAGCGTCCGCAAGGAGATCACCAACGAACAGGAGCATGGCGAATGCTGCGAGGAGACGCAGAAATTTTTTGCAATGCAGCCGCTTCATGGGGCGCAACGTTTAAGCTGAGAATTTTGGGAAGTCAAAGCCAGCGAGGCTAGCGACTTACTTCCGCCGTTTATCCGGCTCTGTGGCGATTCTTTTGAATTGCTTCCCGTCGCTTTTTGCGTCCATGAACTCGGCTTTCTTCAGGCTGTGGGCGTTTCGTTGCGCTTGGTCCGGTCGCCGGCGGTTTAATTGTTCCGCGGCAGCGCCTAGTCGTGTTACGGTGGCGCCGTCCATGGAA
>JBDUAE010000517.1:0-1807 GCA_040004805.1 Chthoniobacterales bacterium
GAAGTCCTTTCGATCAAGATCGCGAAAGAGATTGTCGATCCCGAAGACGTGGACTTCCTGGAAGAAGCCGTGCTGAGCGGAGTCAAGCAGGCCATCGCTCAAGCCAAAGAACTCGGGCAATCCGAGATGACGAAAATTACCGGCGGCCTTGGTCTGGGCAGCTTGGGTTTATAAGCAAGTCCGCGGCGGCTTGCTCGCCGTCGCTCGATTTTTCGCTGCCACACCGGTTCCTCGCGAGGGGCAGTTGCGGGGACTAATGCCCCGGTGGTGCAGGATTCGCTCGACGCCGCTCACTCAGCGCCGGGATGCTTTCGACCAGAATGATGGCCAGGAAAATGAGCGTGGCGCCGAAATAGCCGGCAGCGGGGAGTCGCTCCCCAAGCAAGAGCGCTCCGCCAAGGCAGGCGAAAAGGCTTTCGGCGGAGAGAATGATGGCGACGTTGGCGCTGGGAACGTGCTGTTGCGCGATGGCTTGGAAGGAAAAGGCGATGGCCGTGGAAAAGACAGCGGAGTAGGCAATGGGAATCCAGCCCTGGACCATTCCGGAAAGGGTCGGGGTTTCCAAGATCGACGCTCCCACAGCGGAAAGGAGACCGGCCCCGATAAAACAGACGGCAGAGACGAAAATGGGCAGGCCGGTGGCTCGAGCGAGATGGCCGAGGAGCAAAATTTGGCAGGCCCAGCAGACAGCGCTCGCGACGATGAGGGCGTCGCCGGGATGGAGGCGATGCAGGCCGCCGTTAAGAAAATAGATCCCGGCCAGGGCCAGAGGCGTGCCCACCCAAAGGATCGGATGCGGCATTTGCCGAAAAACCGCGAAGAGGATGATGGGAACAAAGAGAACGTAGAGACCGGTAAGGAAGCCGGCGTTGGTCACCGTAGTGGTCATGAGGCCTGCCTGTTGCAACCAAGAGCCGGCGAAGAAGATAGCGGTGAAGAGCAGGAGAAGTGCGCCCTGGCGCGGAGTGACAGGATGGTGGCGCCGTCGATATTCCCGAAGCGCGAGCGGGAGAACGCAGAGGCCGCCGAGCAGATACCGGACAGCGATGAAGGTGAGCGGCGCCATCGCCGCGGTGGCGAACTTCTGCGCCACGAACGCCAACCCCCAGATCGCGGTCGTGAGGAGAAGGAGGAAAACAGCAACGGGGCGCGACATGGTGAAAAATAGCCGACAGCGTTCCGCGCAGCTTGCGAGCGGTGCGGAAGGAAGGCTCGCCCGATTCGCCTAACGAAAGAATTCCTTGGCGCGATCGAAGAAGCCTTTGTGCAAGGGCGTGTTTTCTTCGCCGCAGAGCTGGGCGAATTCTTCCAGCTTTTGGCGTTGCTCGGCATTAAGCCGGCTCGGCACTTCCACAATCAGCCGCGCCATGAGATCGCCGCGATCGCGGCCGTTTACGTTCATGATGCCCTTATCGCGCAGCTTGAAGGTCTGCCCGCTCTGCGTGCCGGCGGGAACTTTTAAATTGGCTTTGCCTTCCAGGGTAGGCACGGCCACTTCCCCGCCGAGCGCCGCGAGAGTGAAGGGCACGGGCAGATCGCAGTAGAGATCGTCTTCGTCGCGCTGAAAAATCGCGTGTTCCTTGACGTGAATGACGACGTAAAGATCGCCGGGCGCGCCGCCGCGGACGCCGGCTTCACCGTTCCGCGAAGAGCGCAGGCGCGAACCTTCCGCAATCCCGGCGGGAATCTTGAGTTTAATCCGGCTGGCATTCTCGACCCGGCCTTCTCCTTCACAATCGCGGCAGGGTTTTTCGATGATCTGCCCCGCGCCGCGGCAGCGTGGGCAAGTCTGCGAAACCTGGAAAAA
>JBDUAE010000518.1:0-1801 GCA_040004805.1 Chthoniobacterales bacterium
AGGTCCGCGCGAAAGACCGGCTTTGCTCCCGCGCAGTCCTGCAGGCACTGCAAATTCTTCGTCAACTCCGCCGAGGGTTTCCCGGGCAGCTCATAGATGATCCAGTTCCCGCTTCGCGTCGTTTCCACTATTCCGCGACTGCGTAGGTAGGCGAGATGCTTGGAAATCTTGACCTGCGGCTCACCCAGAATTTCCTGGAAATGACAAACGCAGAGCGGCCCCTGCGTCAGTAAGTAGAGCAGCCGCAGCCGCGTCCGATCGCAAAAGCACTCGTAAATCTGGACCAGGTCCATGCCTTCGCGCCTAGCAGCAGCCGACCGCCGGCACACCGGTCGCCACTTCGTCCGCGCCACCGCAGCACGCGTCGCCCACCCCGATGCCACACTTCTCCTTCGCCAGACAATCCGTGTGCTTCGCGCCCAATTGAATCTCGATCGATTCACCGGTGAACACCGCGCTCGCGATCGGATACTGCGCTACCACGCAGCAATCGTATTCCACCTCCACCTCCAGCTCATCGTGCGGCAAAACCTTTTTTCCCAGCTCCAGAATTTTCGCAAACGTCCCCGCCTCCAGCCGGTGCTCCACATCATCGGCCACATAGGTCTGGAGTAGACAGGTCTCGCTCCGCTCATGCAGCGTCCCTCCGCAATCGATGAACCGCTTCGTCACATGCCCCACCTCCGTAATGTGGAAATGGGCCGGGATCACATCCCCATCCGGCAGGGTAAACCGGGGCCGCGCCTCGGGGTGGAGAACCAGGAGTTGCTTCAAGTCTTTCAGTGTCATGGCCAGACTATATTCCCGTGCAGGCATGTCGTCAATGCCCACCTCCTTCCGTAAAACCCGCCTCGCGCCCATTTCCCGGGCCAGACAGCCGACATCTTGCCCGGCCGCGCCAGCTTCGCGACTAGGGGCCAGCCGCCCCGTACCAGCCCGCGATATCGGCCACGAGATCGATGTCGCCGGCATTATTAAAGAAGCTGACTTGGCCGTTGGCGCCGACTTTAACGACCACCAGATTGGGGCGCACATCGTTGGCGGGAATGTTCAAATTCGCCGCCAATGGTCGAGTCTCACCTGCGGGCCATGCGGTCACAAAGGTCCGCGCGGAAGGCCGGATACCTGCCAGGTTGACCACCACTGCTGTGACGCCAGTAGCAGGCACGCCGCCGATGCCAGTGACGGTGACGTTCTTCGAAGCGCCAGCCGCAATCCGCCCCGTGGGGCCCGGGCCGGAACGTGTATCCCAGATACGGCTGGGTGAGACGATGTTAAAGGTGGCACCAGTGGCACCAAAGTAACCGGCGACATCAGCGACCAGATCGGTATCGCCGGAGTTGTTAAAGAAGCTAATCTCCCCGTTAGCGCCTACTTTGACGACGACCAAATTGGCCCGGACATCTCCCGCAGGGATATTCAGGTTAGCCGCCAGGGGACGACTCTCGCCGGCGGGCCAAGCGGTGATGAATGTCTTCGCCGAGGGCAAAACGGCAGCGACATTGAGCACGACCGCGGTGACGCCAGTGGCTGGAACTCCGCCCAGACCGGTGACGGGGACGTTACGCGAGCCTCCCGCTTCGATCCGCCCCACTGGGCCTGGACCGGAACGCGTATCCCAGACACGGGCGGGAGAGAGGGAAGTGAAGCGCTCGGTCCCGGTCTCGCCATACCAGCCGGCGATATCGGCCGCGAAGTCCACGTTCCCCGCGTTGTTAAAGACGTTGATCTGACCGTTGAGGCCGAGTTTAACGATGACCAGATTGGGCCGGACGTCGCCGATGGGCACGTTCAGGTTAGA
>JBDUAE010000519.1:0-1798 GCA_040004805.1 Chthoniobacterales bacterium
CAGGGCAACGTCCGAAAAAATGACGTAGGCCGGGACGTTGCGTTCGTCGGCGAGAGCGCGGCGCACCCCGCGCAGATCGTCGAAGAGCGGTTCATCGCATTCGATTTCTCCCGCGCGTCCCTTCGTTTTCGATTTGGTTGGGACATCGATCGGCTTCGTCAACGTAATCGTCGTGCGTTCGCGCAAAGCGTTGAGTCCGGCGTCGGTCAGTTCGAACGTGGCAAATTTACCCGGCGCGACCGCGACGAGCCCGAGCCGGAGTAGTTCACGGCCGATGGATTGCCAGGCGTCGCGCTTCAAGTCCCGCCCAATTCCGTAGGTGGATAACTCGTTATGCCCGCGCGTTCGCACCGCCTCCGTGTCCGCGCCCAGCAGCACTTCCACGATGTGATTGAGCCCAAAACTGAAGCCGCTCTTCGCGCGAACGCGATGCACGCAGGAGAGGAATTTCTGCGCCGCCAGCGTGCCGTCGAAAGTCTCACGCGGTGAGAGGCAATTATCGCATCCGCCGCAGGGTTCGTCTGGCCGCTCTTCGCCGAAATAGCGCAAAAGTGTGGTGCGGCGGCATTGCCGCGCTTCCGCGTAGTGCACCATCTGGCGCAATTGTTCGCGCGCGAGCGCAGCCTCGCTTTCGCTCTTTTCTTCGATGAAACGATTCTGCTTTACGACATCGGCCGCGCTAAAAAGCAGGACACATTCGCTGGGTAAACCGTCGCGCCCGGCCCGCCCCGTTTCCTGGTAATAGCTCTCGATATTTTTCGGCAGATCGTGATGCACCACGAAGCGGACATTCGGTTTATTGATTCCCATTCCGAAGGCGATCGTGGCCGTGATTACGCGGATGTCGTCGCGCAAAAACATTTCCTGATGCCGCGCGCGCTCCTGAGATTCAAGCCCGGCGTGGTATGGCTTCGCCGGGATGCGGTCTTCATTTAATTTCCGCGCCAGCGTGTCGGCTAATTTTCTGCTGGCGCAGTAAACGATCCCGTTTTCCTGCGGCCGTGCCTCAAGGAATGTGCGCAACTGCTCGTAGGGCGTCGCCTTCGGCACTACGCGATACGTCAGGTTGGGTCGGTCGAAACTGGCGACGTAGCATTTCGGCTCGCGCAATTGGAGCTGCCGCAAAATATCCTCGCGCACGCGCGTGGTGGCGGTGGCGGTCAATGCCATCGTGGGCACATCCGGTAGGAGCGTGCGTAGCTTCTTCAGTTCCCGATATTCCGGGCGGAAATCGTGACCCCACTCGCTGATGCAATGGGCTTCATCGATCGCGATTTGCGCGATGTTCCACTGCTGGGCTTTCTCTAAAAATCCGTCCAGCATGAGCCGCTCCGGCGCGACGTAGAGCAAACGGAACTCACCTTGGTAAAGGCCGCGCAGACGGGTCCGCGCTTCCTCGCCGCCCAGGCTTGAATTCAGAAATGTCGCCGCAATTCCGCTGGCCTGGAGCGCGTCCACCTGATCCTTCATCAAGGCAATCAGGGGCGAGACGACGATGGTTAGACCCTCGCGCAAGAGGGCCGGTAATTGAAAGCAGAGCGACTTGCCACCGCCCGTCGGCATGAGCGCAAAGACGTCGCGGCCGGCCAGGGCGTCCCGCACGATCTCTTCCTGCAACGGCCGGAAGGCGGAGTAGCCGAAATGTTTTTTGAGCGCGGGAAGCAACTGCATGCCCGCATTTTTACCGCTTAGAACGCGTCGAGAATAGGGGAATTCGTGCTGGCGCGAGAAATCGCGGCTACTTGGAGTCGGAGCCCCAGATTTTTTTCAGATATGCGACCCGGCCGGAGCCGACATG
>JBDUAE010000520.1:0-1798 GCA_040004805.1 Chthoniobacterales bacterium
ATTTCTTTCTCGAGCTGCACGATCACGGGATCGAGGCGCAACGGAAATGCAACGCTCACCTGCCTGGAATCGCGCGCGAGTTCGGGCTCGGTTTAGTGGCGGCAAACGACGTCCATTTTCTGGAGCGCAGCCATCACGAAGCGCATGACGTTATGATCTGCATCGGCACTGGAAAAAACGTGCACGACGAGCGGCGCATGCGCTACGTGCCCGAGTTGTATTTCAAAACCGGCGCGGAAATGCGGACGCTTTTTCCGGATCATCCGGACGCGATCACGAACACGGTCGAGATCGCGGAGCGCTGCAATTTGAAGCTGGAATTCGGCGGCACGAAGTATCCTGATTACATTCCGCCCGCGGGAAAAACGCGGGAGGAATATTTTCGCGAACTTTGCCTCGCTGGTTTCCGCGAACGCTACGGTGACCGCGTCGAAACAGAGCCGGCGCTGCGCAGCCGCCTCGATTTCGAGATCGGCGTCATGCAATCGACGGGATTCGTGAGCTACTTCCTGATCGTTTGGGATTTTATCCGACACGCCAAAGAGCGTGGGATTCCGGTGGGGCCGGGGCGCGGATCGGCGGCGGGTTCCATGGTCGCGTACGCGCTCGGCATCACAGACGTCGATCCGATTAAATTCAATCTGCTCTTCGAACGCTTTCTCAATCCGGAGCGCGTTTCGCCGCCGGATATCGATATTGATTTTTGCCAGAGCCGACGCGGCGAGGTGATCGAATACGTGCGCCAAAAATACGGTGAGCGCGCCGTTTCCCAGATCGTCACTTTCGGCACGCTTGGCGCGAAGAGTGTCATTCGCGACGTCGCGCGGGTCATGGGCTTGAGCTACAGCGACGGCGATCGCATCGCCAAGATGGTGCCGACCGGCCCGGGCAATCTCAACATCACGCTCGAGCAAGCGGTGGAGAGAAATCCCGAGCTGAAAAAAAGCATCGAGACGGAACCGCCGACGCGGCAGTTGTGGGATCACGCGAGTTTGCTCGAAGGACTTTCGCGCAACGCCGGCATTCACGCGGCCGGTATCGTGATCAGCGATCGCGATTTGTCGGAATACATCCCGCTCATGCGCGGCAACGACGGCGAAGTGGTGAGCCAATTCGCGATGGGGCCGCTGACCGATCTCGGATTGTTGAAGATGGATTTTTTGGGATTGAAAACGCTCACCGTGATCGACGATGCGGTGAAGCTAATCCGCAGGCGCGAACCGGACTTCGATCCGGCCAAAGTGCCGCTCGATGATGCGGGCGTTTTCGCCTTGCTCAATCGCGCGGAAGTCGCCGGCATTTTCCAGTTGGACGGCGGCATGGCGGGTCACTGCAAGCAGTTCGATTTCCGTGCGATCGACGACATCATCGCGCTAAACGCGCTCTATCGGCCCGGCCCGATGGATCTGATTCCCGATTACATCAAACGGAAGCGCGGCGAGACGAAAATTAAATACGCGCACCCGCTGCTGGCGGCTGTCTGTGCGGACACCTACGGGCTCATGATTTATCAGGAGCAGGTCATGGCGGCAGCGCGGATTCTGGCTGGTTACTCGTTAGGGCAAGCCGATCTCCTGCGGCGCGCGATGGGGAAAAAGGACAAGGAGAAAATGGCGGAGGAGCGCGCCAACTTCATCGCCGGCTGCGCGGAGGTGAACAAGATCGCGGCCAAGAAGGCGAACGAGATTTTCGATTTGCTGGAGAAGTTTGCCGGCTACGGATTCAACAAAAGTCACAGTGTCGCCTATGGCTGGATCAGTTATCAGACGGCGTATCTGAAGGTGCATTATCCGGTCGA
>JBDUAE010000521.1:0-1796 GCA_040004805.1 Chthoniobacterales bacterium
GCTATTTCTTGTCTTCGTCGAGCTTCGCGAGGACGGCGGCTTCGATTTCTTCGTAGAGCGCGCGATCGTTCTTCAGCGCTTCCTTGCCGGCATCGCGGCCTTGGGCGAGTTGCGTCCCTTTGTAACTCAACCATGAGCCGCGCTTCTCGATAATTTGCTTCTCCAGTGCGAGATCCAGCAAGGCGCCGGTCGAGGAAATTCCCTCGTTATACATGATGTCGAATTCCGCTTCGGTGAAGGGCGGCGCGACTTTATTCTTCACCACTTTCACGCGGGTGCGGTTGCCGGTAACGACGCCATCGGTCTGCTTAATCGCGCCGATACGGCGGATATCGATGCGTACGCTGGCGTAAAATTTTAGGGCTTTGCCGCCCGGAGTGGTTTCAGGATTACCGAACATGACGCCGATTTTTTCGCGGATCTGGTTGGTAAAAATGCAACACGTCCGCGCTTTCGAAATAAGCGCGGTCAGTTTTCGCATGGCCGCGCTCATGAGCCGTGCTTGCGCGCCCACGGTGGAATCGCCGATCTCGCCTTCGAGTTCCTGTTTCGTGACCAAGGCGGCCACCGAATCCAGCACGATGACGTCGAGTGCGTTCGAGCGGACAAGGGTCTCTACAATGCGCAGCGCTTCCTCGCCCGAACTTGGCTGCGAAACCAGCAAATCGTCCATGTCGACTCCGAGACGCCGGGCGTACTGAGGATCGAGAGCATGCTCGACGTCTATGAACGCCGCCAGGCCGCCACGTTTCTGCGCCTGCGCGATTACGGTGAGCGTCAGCGTGGTTTTCCCGGAAGCTTCCGGGCCATAGACCTCGACAACGCGACCGCGAGGAAAGCCGCCCACTCCGAGGGCGCGATCGATCAAAATATTGCCAGTCGGAATGACGTCGATGTCGACTATTTTATCGTCGCCCAGGCGCATGATGGCGCCGTCGCCGTAATCTTTGGCGATTTGTTGGATGGCCAGCTCGAGGTTCTTATTGCGGGCAACGATCAGCTTGTCTTCGCTGGTTTTTTCTTCGGTTTTTGTGGCCATAATTAGGAAGCATCTAGGTACGATGTGCCGCCCGCCCCGCCAAGTAGAAAAGCGCGTCGATTTAATGAGCAGAAGCTCGTGAAGGCCTGCTAGATCTGATTCAGCACAGACGACGTTCCGCAGAATCACGGTTAGTCAGACGGCACTGATTGCTGAACATTTCCGGACGGTCTATATCAACGCATGAGCGCAGCCGACGATGAACGCTTCATGCGCGTCGCCCTCTCCGAAGCGCGAAAGGGTCTCGGGGCGACCAGTCCCAACCCCGCCGTCGGCGCGGTCCTCATTTCCGACCGACGCGTTGTCGCTCGCGGCCATCATCGCGGCGCTGGCCAATCGCACGCCGAAATCGCTTGCCTGCAATCCTCGAGTCGTCCCGTAAAAAAATCGGACGTGCTGTATGTCACCCTCGAGCCGTGCTCGACCACGGGGCGCACTCCGCCTTGCACCGAAGCCATCATCGAAGCGGGCATTCGCGAAGTGGTGATCGGAGCAATCGATTTGAATCCGCGGCACGCCGGGAAGGGCGTGAAAATATTAGGCGCGGCCGGGATAAAGGTCCGTGTAGGCGTTCTCGAACAGCAATGCCGCGACCTGAATGAAACCTTTAATCATTGGATTCAGACCCAGCGTCCGTTCGTCATCGCGAAATGTGGAATGACGCTCGACGGACGGCTCACCCGTCCACCGGGAGAATCCGCGTGGATCACGAGCGCCGCTTCCCGCCGCCATGCGAACATGTTCCGACGCGAGGTGG
>JBDUAE010000522.1:0-1794 GCA_040004805.1 Chthoniobacterales bacterium
TTCATGATCTTCGGGCTGCCGTCGCGCGCGCAATGTTCCATGACGACGACGACGCGCTTCACGCCAGCGACGAGGTCCATGGCGCCGCCGGGGCCTTTGACCATTTTGCCGGGGACCATCCAATTGGCGATGTCGCCTTTATCGGTGACCTCGAAGGCGCCGAGGATGCAGAGATCGATGTGGCCGCCGCGGATCATGGCGAAGGATTCCGCGCTAGAGAAGAAGGCGGAACCGGGGATGGCGCTGATGGTTTGTTTGCCGGCGTTGATGAGGTCGGCATCGACTTCGTCGTCGGTGGGGAAGGGGCCGATGCCGAGCAAGCCGTTCTCGGATTGCAGGGTGACGTTCATCCCTTCGGGGATGTAATTGGCGACGAGGGTGGGGATGCCGATGCCGAGGTTGACGTAGTAGCCATCGCGCAATTCCTGCGCGGCGCGCTTCGCCATCAGGTCGCGAATGGGGTTGGCTTTTTGCGCGGCGGCGCTGCCCTGCACGGTGCGGAACTCGATCCGCTTTTCGTAATCTTTTCCCTGGATGATGCGGTCGACGAAAATTCCGGCCGTGTGGATCTGATCGGGCTCGAGCTGGCCGACTTCGACCAGCTCTTCGACTTCAGCGACGCAGATTTTGCCGCAGGTCGCGATCATGGGGTTAAAATTCCGCGACGTTTTGCGGAAGATGAGGTTGCCGGATTTGTCGCCTTTCCAAGCTTTGACTAACGAGATGTCGGTTTTGATGCCGGGCTCGAGGACGTATTCGAGGTCGCCGAATTCTTTTGTCTCCTTGTTCTCAGTCAGCTTCGTACCGAAACCGGTGCGGGTGTAAAAACCGGGGATGCCGGCGCCGCCTGCGCGGAGTCGCTCAGCCAGCGTGCCCTGCGGGATGAGTTCGAGATCGAGTTCGCCGGCGAGAACCTGACGCTCGAACTCTTTGTTCTCGCCCACATACGACGCCATCACTTTTTTGACCTGGCGCGCCGGCAGCAGCACCCCCATGCCGAAGCCATCAACGCCCGCATTGTTGCCGACGATGGTGAGCCCCTTCACGCCGCTATCGTGCAAGGCGGCGATGAGATTTTCCGGGATGCCGCAAAGTCCGAACCCGCCTGCGGCGATCGTCATGTCATCATGCAGCAGGCCGGAGAGTGCCGCTTCGGCGTCGGGATAAACTTTGCTCATGCGGGACTTTGCCCGTCCGTGCGCCCAGCGGCAAGTCTGCGCCAGGCCTCCCTCCGAACGCTGAGCTAGGAGCCCTTCACCTGCGCGATCCAGCCGTCGCGCTTATCCTTCCATTCCTCATCCACCGCGCTCCAGCCCACGTTTTGCTCAAACTCCAGCAGCAGCGCGGCGACCTGCTCGTCGGTTGTTGCGCTCTGGCATTTCTGCACCCATGCCGGTCGCGTCTCCTTCCACTTCGGGCTCACCGCTTTCCACTCCACGTGTTGTTCCAGCAGCAGCAACTGCGCGCCTGCACATTTAGCGGTGTCGCAGGCGGTCGTCTGCGTGACCCAGCCTTCGCGAAGCGCTTTCCAGCCGCTATCGACCGCGCTCCATTTGATGTGCGACTCCAGTTCCACCAACGGCTTGGTCGGCGGCGCTGCGAAGCCGGACCGGGGAACCGCGGAAAAAGTGGCAGCGACGATTGCGAGCAGGGTGAACGTCTTCGCACGGTCGAGCAGAGTGGTGAAAGAGATCATCACAGCCGGATATCAAAGGCGGCCGCGAGCCACAACGATTATCGCAGTTTATTTAGCGTCGCATCGTCGGCGGACATCATCGTCAGGTCCGTCCGACC
>JBDUAE010000523.1:0-1793 GCA_040004805.1 Chthoniobacterales bacterium
CGCCTCCAGTCTCGGTCGAAAATAGTCTTTTCGAGCGGTTTGCTTGGCTCTACGCTTTTTTCCGCGAGCGGCTTTTCCGTGATGATACAGAGCGCATCGCGCAGGAGATCTGGCGGGAAAGGAAACCGGTGACCGGCACTCGGTTGATAGAGTTGGGTTGCGGGCCCGGCTTTTATTCCTGTCAGTTGGCGGAACGCTTTCCAGAGCTCACGGTCCTCGGAGTGGATTGTGCGGAGCGGCAATTGGAAGGCGCGAGGCAGAAGGCGCGAGAAAGAGGTTTAATGAACTGCAAATTTGCGGTCGAGGATGTGCTCGCGCTTTCGCATGAAGACCAAAGCTTCGACGCCTTGATTGCAGCCCGCCTCTTCACCGTTTTGCCCGACCAGGAACACGCGGTCAGCGAAATGTATCGGGTGCTGCGCCCGGGCGGGCGCTGTTTTGTTGCGGAACCGCGCTACGCGATCTGGGCTTCGCTCCCGTTGCTGGCGATGTGGTTGCTTGCCGGGATCAGCGGGATGAACAATCGATGTCGTGAGCCGCGGAAAGCAACGGTGTTATCCGGCCCGGCCTTCAAAGCACTTTTTGCATCGCAACCGTGGCGAAAGATGCGGACTTGGCAGGATGGGCGTTATCAATACGCGCTCTGCGAAAAAGGTTGACGGGTTTGGAGTTCAAAACGCAGACAGCACGCCTCATGAAGGCGGTGCATGAAATTCTCGATCCCCGCAGTCCGGCACGCGTCCCAGAAGGCCTTTGCGCGCTCGCCGTTATGACCAAGGCGCCGCGCGCCGGACAGGTGAAGACGCGACTCTCCCCACCGCTCACGCCGCAGGAGGCGGCTGCGCTGAATCGTTGTTTTCTCCGAGACACTACCGCGGCGCTCAGCGTCGCAGTGGAAGGCGGAAAAGCGAAAGGCATTGGGGTTTATACTCCAGCCGGAGCGGAGGACGCTTTTGCGGAAATATTGCCGCCGCACTTCGCGCTCGTCGTCCAGCGCGGCGAGGCTTTTGGAGAGAGGTTAATCGCGGCGACGCACGACCTTTTTCAGCTCGGCTTCGACTCGATTTGCCTGATCGATTCCGATAGCCCGACGGTCCCACTCGCCGCCTACTTCCAGGCTGTGGCGTGGCTATTGCATCCGGACCCGCGCATCGTCCTCGGACCGTCGGATGATGGCGGCTATTATTTAATCGGCCTCAATCGCAACCAACGCCGCGTTTTCGAAGAAATTGATTGGAGCACCGAGCGCGTTTACGAGCAGACGATCGCGCGCGCCGCGGAGATCGGCGTCGAGGTAAAATTGCTGCCGACATGGTATGATGTGGACGATCGGTCGACACTGCGGCGGCTTTGCGATGAGTTGTTAGGCGAGGAAATCCGTGCGGGAAGCGGGTATGCTGCGCCGGAGACACGAAGCTTTTTGGAAGCGGTCATCGCGCGGGAGGGACGGGAGCGGATTTGGCCGCAGGCGTAGCGGCGGTGTCGGATAAATTAATGGAAACAAACCTTCGTAAGCGCGCGCTTGTTACCGGCGGCGCCGGATTGATCGGCTCGCATTTGGTCGATCTTCTCGTGCGCGAAGGGTGGCGCGTTCGCATCCTCGACAATCTCGAACCGAACACGCATAAGCTCGGCCGTCCGGCCTGGATTAATCCTACGGCCGAATTCGTCCAAGGCGACATCCGCGATCGCGCGGCAACGACCGCGGCACTGCAAGAGATCGACGTCGTTTTTCACGAGGCGGCGTATGGCGGTTACATGCCGGAGATCGCGAAGTATGTGCACGTTAACAG
>JBDUAE010000524.1:0-1788 GCA_040004805.1 Chthoniobacterales bacterium
GCATGTAGCCGCCTCGCTCTGTCGAGGCGTTTGCGGGCGTCGTGACGCGCGATTCAGCGATTGCCACCGTGGTCAGCCTTCGTTACTCACCCGGCTTTAAGCCCATCACGAAAGGCGATGGATTCCAATTCCACCCGCACCGCATCGTCGATTGGAATCACCGGGCGCGCTTCAAAAACAAACGCCGGCAGCATCGAGCAGAACTTATGGACCGCCGTCGGATCATCACAATCCAGCATCATATAGCCTCCCCAATCCCCCACTCGGATCACGAATAGCTCGATCTTGAAGTTAGCCGGGGCTTTCCATTGCGTGAAAACCTCCAGAATTCGCTTCTGGGCGTTCTCGTATTCTAGCGGCGATCCCTGCGGCCGCTCGGTCCAGGTGAGCATGTATTTCATGGCTGTATTATTTTTGAGGTTGGGTTTGTGGAAATAAAACGTCCACCGAGCCTAACGAGAAGGCTGGCGAAGAATGGACGCCTAGTTTATCCGGAGCGCACCTCGCGAGGCAAGAGCGAAGCGGCGGCGTCCGAGGAAACAAAAAAGCCCACGCCAAATCGACGTGGGCGCGATCTACCGCAGGATCGTTACACCGAACCTGCCGCAATCGTGGACGCGAGTGCCGCCCCGTTCTCTAGGGGGAGCGGATCGAACCCTTGCCCATGGAAGGCGCGCAGGAAGGCATATCCCGGCTCCAGAATGCGAAGGATCGCAGTGTAAGCGCCGGGCGTACCGTTGTTGAACGTGGCTTCTACCAATCCCGCGCCTGCCATCAGGCGTACTTCCTGGTCGGCTTCGCTTCCTCGAAGTTTGATAAATTCGTTGCGTTGATGATCGGCGGCCGACAATAAGGCGTATGTGTACGGTAGGTTCATAAGATCGAATCCTCCCAGTCCCCGAGTCGCAGAATAGCGCTTGGGATTTGTGCAGCGACGAGAGAATCGATCGCTGCGCTGTAAGATGCCACACTTCCTGAGATTTCCTAGTGATCCGCGAAAAGAGTCGACACTCAGGCGCAGTCCGCCAGACTCGCGCAATGCTCTACACCATCGCAATTATTTTGCTCGTTCTCTGGCTGGTCGGTTGGCTGGGATTCCATCTACTGGGCGGGGCCATTCACATCCTGATCGTCCTCGCGGTGATCATGGTCATCATCGGCCTGGTTAAGAGAGTTTAGGCGCTGCCGCAGGCGAGGCGCGTTTGCCATTGGCGGTTTCGAGTCGGAAACTGCCGGATGAAGAATAATGGCAAGACCGCCCTGCGCCGGAAATTGGAAGCGCCTCTGATTACTCCCACCGACCTGAAGGGGAAGGGGACAAAGGAAATTGGCGGAGCGTTGAATAGCATTCTCGCGGATGTTTTCGCGCTCTATTTCAAGACGAAGAATTTCCATTGGCACATGAGCGGACCGCATTTCCGCGATTACCATTTGCTGCTGGATGAACAGGCGGACCAAATCTTTGCCATGACCGACCCGATGGCAGAACGGGTGCGGAAGATCGGCGAGACCACGCTGCGTTCCGGAAGTCACGCGGCTCGCCTGCAAACCATCCTGGATAATAACGCCGACTACGTGGAGCCGCTCGATATGTTGGCCGAATTGCGCGAGGACAATCTGACGCTGGTCCGTCGCCTGCGCGAGGCTCACGGGATTTGCGATGATAATGAAGACGTCGCCTCCGCGAGTCTGATCGAGAATTGGGTCGACGAAAGCGAGCGCCGGGTTTGGTTCCTCTTCGAGAGCTGCCGCGCGGGCACGCCGCGTCACTGACGCGATGGAAATCAA
>JBDUAE010000525.1:0-1787 GCA_040004805.1 Chthoniobacterales bacterium
TGCGATATTTCCTACGCCGTAGGATTTTGGGCGCTCCGGGGCGTGGCCCCGCAGCGAGTTCTGCAATCGGTCGCGAGCGGTTTGCTCGGTGCGACCGCCTTTGCGGGTGGTTGGCCGACGGCAGTCTTGGGGCTCGCGCTTCACTTCTGCATCGCGCTTTTGTGGGCTGCGGGCTTTTGTTTCCTGGCGACGCGGTGGCCGTTGCTCCTGCAGAAAGCGGTCAGCGCGGGGATTGTTTATGGATTTCTTATTTTTTGGGTGATGAATCTGGTCGTTTTGCCGCTCTCCGCCTTTCCGCGAAAAGTAACGTTCCCCTGGCTGGTTCTCGGCACTGGCCTTTTCGTGCACATGTTCTTTATCGGGCTGCCCATCGCTCTGGCGGCGCGTCGAATTGTGCCGGAAAGGAACTGAATGGCGCTGAATTCAGAAAGCGCGTTTTGCGCTCGTGTTCGCGGAGTTTTTGCCTGAGAATAAGCCGCGTCCACCATTTTTTTTCGCATGTCGAATACGGCCACCACTTTCTCGCAAACGATCAGCCCGGCGCTCGCGGAATTAATCGCAGCCGTCCGGACGGTGGTACGATCGGAACCGGATCCCGCGCACGCGGGTCCTGCCGTCGCGGAGTTACTTCAGCCCTATCTGGAGCGACCCGACTTCCTGACCGCCGAGCAAATGACGCCGGACGAGTGCGAATATTGCCGACACATTTTGCACGTGGAACCGGATGGTAGCTTTTCCATTGTGGCGTTGGTTTGGTTACCAGGACAGGAAACCGCGATCCATGATCATGTGTCGTGGTGCGTGGTGGGGGTGCATCGCGGCGAGGAAGGTGAGACGAGCTATCGTTTGGAAGGCGGCGAACAAGACCCGCATTTGGTTGTGACCAGCCACACCATAAATCCACTCGGTTCTGTCGTAGCCCTGGTGCCACCGGGAGACATCCACCACGTCAAAAACTCATGCGCGGAGGTAGCGGTTTCGCTCCATGTCTACGGCGCGGATGTGCAGGCGCTGGGCTCGAGCATCTTGCGCCGTTACGAACACGAGGTTCGATCGGCGCCCGCGGCGGTCGGCCAGTTGGTTTAGCCCGCGATTTGAGTCCGCGCGATGAAAGCCTGCGCGGCTTTCCGAATTTCTCCGGCGACGTCGGCTTCCGGCCTAACGAACTTGGGTACAAACCACGGAAACAGCCCGATGAGATCGTGCGTGACAAGAATTTGGCCGTCGCAGTTCGCGCCCGATCCAATGCCGATCGTTGGAATCGCCAGCGTGTCGGTTATTTGGCGCGCCGTCTCTGCGGCCACGATTTCCAGCACGACGGCAAACGCGCCCGCGTCCTCGACCGCTTTCCCATCGCGCAATAAAATCTCCGCTTCCGCCGGGGTGCGTCCCTTCACTTTGTAGCCGCCCTCCACCCGCACGCTTTGGGGTAGCATCCCGATGTGCGCCATTAACGGAATCCCTGCCTGCACCACGGCTTCGATCTGCGCGACATGGCTGGCGCCGCCTTCCAGTTTCACTGCCTTCGCTCCGGCCGCGATGAGCGCCCGCGCACTCGCGACGGCTTGTTCCGGAGTGTCGTAGGTGTGAATCGGAAGGTCTGCCACGAGGAGCGCTCTTTTTACCGCCCGCGCCGCGCTGCGCGTGTGGTGCAGCATCTCCTCGATCGTGACTTCGGTGGTGTCTTCGTAACCGAGAACGACCATGCCTAACGAGTCACCGACGAGAATGATATCGATCCCCGCTTCATCGAGGAGACGCGCGGTCGGATAATCGTAGGCCGTGAG
>JBDUAE010000526.1:0-1777 GCA_040004805.1 Chthoniobacterales bacterium
TTTGTATTGCCTAACGAGTTCCTCGAAACGCCCGAGGACGACGTTCCCGGCCTGCGCCATGAGGTAGCGGCCGACAGTGCCGCTGGAGTTGGCGAGTTCGGAATTCAACAGCAACCGCGGAGTCTCGATGGCGTAGCCGCTGATGATGACGGCTTTTGCCTTTTGAAACTGCTCTTTGCCTTCCCGATCGAAATAACTGACGCCTGTCACGCGATTATTTTTTCCGAGATGGACGCGATTCGCCATCGAGCGGTCGCGCACTTCCGCGCCATTCGCGATCGCGTCGGGGACGTGGGTGATGAGGGTGCTCGCTTTCGCGCCGACCTTGCAGCCTTGAATGCAAAAGCCGCGATAAATGCAGTGCGGCCGGTCGTTGCGCGAGCCACTTAAAATCGCCACCGGCCCGCCCGCGCTGACGCCGATACCTAACGACGTGCAACCTTTGATGAGCACGTTGCCGACGCCGCCCATCGGATGGGGCGCGTAAGCATAGCCGTGCGGATCGCCCCACGGATACCACGCCGGACCCGCGACCGGCATTTCCAGCTCGAGCAATTCGTAATACGGTTTCAGATCCCAGTACGACATCGGCCAGTCCGTCCCGACGCCGTCGCGGGTGTGGATTTCGAAATCGCTTGGATGAAACCGCGGGGTGAATGCGGCCCAGTGGACCGAGCCGCCACCGACGCCTTTGCCGCTGTTGTTCGCGCCGAAGGTGAGCGGATGCGAGCCGCCCGTGATGCGCATGTCCTCCCAATAAAGCTGGTGCGAACCTTTCTCGTCGCTGACCCAATCTTTTTCCGTGTCCCAAAACGGACCGGCCTCGAGACCGGCCACGCGGAAGCCGGCGCGGGCGAGCCGTTGCAATAAAACGCCGCCGGCCGCGCCCACGCCCACGACCAGATAATCCAGTTCCTCGTTAGGCGAATAACGCCGCATCGAGGAGAGATCGATCGTCTGCATCGACCCGAGGTGATGCTCGTGATCGGGCGGCTCTTCGAATTCTCCGCCAATGGGGTTTTTCAATGCGAACCTCCCTGGCCGGCGGCTGGCAGTTCACTGTGCGCGGCGATCTCTTTTTCCTTCGGATCGGAAACCCATTCGTGAGGCGGCATCGCCCATTCGTAGCGCTTCTCCTCGACCTCCCACGGCTCCGCTTCGCCGCCTTCCAGCCGCATGTAGGCGCGCGGATAAGCCGGACCGCCGAAGCCGATTTCGTCCCAAGACCACGGATGGGAGTAATACATTTCCGCGCAATCCTGGAGCACGAGCGCAAAGTAGCGGTGCACCGGCAGGCGGTTTTCCCAGATCTCTTCCGCGCCCGGCATTGGCTCCGCGTCGTGGATGGATTTGAGGAGGTCCTCCTGTTCGCGCCAGGTCAGGTCGAGAAATTTGCGCTGGTAATTCGCCTGCGCCATTTGCTCGATCGCCTGCATCCCGAGCCGGTAGGCGGCGCCGTCGGGCGGCATCGAGGCGAAACGGTAACCAGGCGTTTTCCCGAGGAAGAGCCGCTCGTCGATGTAGGGCAAAATCGGCACGCGATGGGCGAGATCGCGATCGTCCTGCGGCAAAAGGTGATCGCAGACGATGCCCATAAACTTCGCTTCCTCGTCGTTGAAGAAACGAATCGGGGGCGTCTCCTCGACCCGTTGCCTCACGACTTCGCGGGTGGCCGCATCCCAGAAATCCTGCTGCCCGAGCGTGCTGAAGCCGGGGTAATAACCGGGCTGCGCCGTCGCCGACAGCGGCCGGCCGGTCGCGGGATCGAGTGGGAGAC
>JBDUAE010000127.1:0-5884 GCA_040004805.1 Chthoniobacterales bacterium
TTCCGCGGGAACTTCCGGCCCGAGATAGCGGGCGCGCGGTCCCATATCGCGGTGCGTGAGTTTGAACCAGGCGCGCGCAAAGGCGTCGGCAAATTGGTCCGGATTCTCGAAGAAGCGTCGCGAAATTTTCTCGTAAGCCGGGTCCATCCGCAGCGCGAGGTCGGTGGTGAGCATGGTTGGGCGATGCTTCTTCGCCGCGTTGTAGGCGTCGGGAATCGTTTCGGCGGCGTCCTTCGCCACCCACTGGTGTGCGCCCCCCGGGCTCTTGGTCAGCTCCCATTCGTGGCCGAACAGGTTCTCGAAAAAGTTGTTGCTCCACTTCGTCGGCGTGGTCGTCCAGGTGACTTCGATCCCGCTGGTGATCGTGTCCGGTCCTTTGCCGGTGCCGTAGGTGTTAGTCCAGCCGAAACCCATCTCTTCGAGACTCGCCCCTTCCGGCTCGGCTTTCACGTGTTCAGCTGAAGCCGCACCGTGCGCCTTGCCGAAACTATGACCGCCGGCAATGAGCGCGACGGTCTCCTCGTCATTCATGGCCATCCGCTTGAAGGTGTCGCGAATATCGAAGGCTGCCTTGGTGGGATCGGGATTGCCGTCCGGGCCTTCCGGGTTGACGTAAATCAGACCCATCTGCACCGCGGCGAGCGGATTCTCGAGATCGCGTGTGTGGGTCACTTCACTGTCGTCGTCGGAGACGAGCACGGCGTGGCCTTCCTCGACCCCCGGCGAACCTTTCGAGTAGCGAATGTCGCCCCCCAGCCAAGCCGTCTCGCGGCCCCAATAGACATCGCGATCCGGTTCCCAAGTGTCTTCACGTCCGCCCGCGAAACCAAACGTCTTAAAGCCCATCGTCTCGAGCGCGACGTTGCCGGTGAGAATGATGAGATCGGCCCAGGAAATTTTGCGGCCATACTTTTGTTTGATGGGCCAGAGCAGGCGACGCGCTTTGTCGAGGCTCACGTTATCCGGCCAGCTATTCAGCGGGGCGAAACGCTGTTGCCCGCGCCCGCCGCCGCCGCGGCCGTCACCGGTGCGATAGGTGCCGGCGCTGTGCCATGCCATGCGGATGAAAAGACCGCCGTAATGCCCGAAATCCGCTGGCCACCACTCCTGCGAGTCGGTCATCAGTGCAGCGAGATCTTTCTTCACCGCCGCGAAGTCGAGGCTGTTGAATTCTTCCGCATAATTGAAGTCGCCGCCCATCGGGTCGGACTTCGCGGAATGCTGGTGCAACAGCTCCACCTTCAAGCGGTTCGGCCACCAATCGTGATCGGTCGGCGCGCTCCCCGCGGCGGCGGTGTGATTGAAAGGGCATTTTGCTTCGGTGGTGGTGTCGTTGCTCATGGGTGAATAAAAATCGGGTCGTCCAATTATACGCACGAGTCGCGGTTTGAGGATGACAAATTGCTCCGAATCGCTGTCGGCTGTTTTAGCTCATCGCGCCGGGATGCTGATGGCGAATGATCGTGACAGTCCCGGACCGGCTGTCGCATGCTGCGGCGTGCGCGGCGCTGTCTGGTCCGATCTGTTCTTCGATGTGCGATATGCGCTGCGCGTGCTGTGGCAGGCACCGGCCTTCGCGCTCGTCGCGGTCTTCACTTTGATGCTTGGGATCGGGACGAATATCGTCGTTTTCGGTCTGGTGAATGCGGTGTTGTTGCGCCCGATCGAAGTGAGCGAGCCGCAGAATCTTTACCAGCTTCGCCTGCGGCCATGGACGAGCTTTAAGCTACTGACGACGTCGTATCCGGCTTACGAAGATTACCGACAGCGCAACAGCACCTTGAGCGAGCTCGGCGGTTTCTACGGGTATGCCGGAGCGATCCTGCATTGGGGTAACTCATCGAAAAACATCGCCGGCTACGCGGTCACAGGGAATTATTTCGATCTGCTGGGAGTACAACCACAGGTTGGGCGATTCTTCCATACCACGGACGAACATGGCCCGAATTCAGCGCCCTATCTGGTGGTGAGCGATCATCTCTGGCGCAGCGCCTTCAACGCCGATCCCGGCATCGTCGGGAAAACGGTGCAGCTTTATAAAAATCCTTTCACCGTGATTGGCGTGGCCCCGGCGCGGTTTCACGGCACGGAGCGATTTGTCTGGCCGGAATACTGGATCCCGGTCGTGAATTACTTCGAGCGGAGCTACCTGGAGGATCGGACGGGGAGACCGTTAACGGTGCTGGGTCGGCTAAAACCCGGCGTGACGCCCGAGCAGGCGGCTGAGAATTTGAGCGCGGTGGCGGCTCAACTGGGAAGGGAGTTTCCGAAGACGGACAACGGCGTGCCGTTGCGCCTGGTTCGCCCGGGACTCTACGCGGATAATGGGGACGTCATCCGCGCAGCTCTTTATACCGTGACTGGGCTCGCTCTACTGGTGCTATTGGCGGCGTGCGCCAATCTGGCCAGCCTGTTTGCGGCGCGCGCGGCGGATCGCAGCCGGGAATTGGCGCTTCGCGTCGCGCTGGGAGCGAGCCGGTGGCGGTTGGTGAGCCAGTTAATCACCGAGTCGTTGGTCGTATCCGCCATCGGCGGTGCTGCCGGAATGATGAGCGCAGGTCTGCTCTTGGAAGGGCTGAATCGGTGGTCATTGCCGAGTTCAACGTCGCAGGCCGGATATGGCCATCTTGCTAGCAGTGTGGATGCACGGGTCTTTCTCGTGGCCCTCATTCTCACCTTCGGCAGCGGGTTACTCTTCGGGATGATTCCCGCGCGCGAAGTTTGGCGGAGCAATCCCATGCAGGCGATGAAAAATGGGCCGACGCCTGCGAGCCCGCGGCACGGTCTGGCTCGGCGAGATTTGTTGTTAGGCGCGCAAATTATCATCTGCACGCTTCTGGTCATGTCTTCGCTCGTGGCGGTGCGCGGCATGGTGCGCATGTTGCAAGCTCCGCTCGGCTTCCAGCCGCAAGGCGTCATGCTTGCCGATATGGACACCGGTGAAGTGGAAGGTGATGTGCCGCTGGAGAAAACCAAGGCAATGATCGACGCCCTCCGCCGCATCCCGGGCGTGACCGCGGTGGGAACTCTGAGCAAGCCGCCTTTCACTGGCGGTATCCGGGGGATTCCGATTTTCGCGCCGGGGACGACGGAGTTCACCCTAGATCACCAAGTCCTCGCACCGTATGGCCTCACCATCTCGCCGGGGTTGCTCGAAACTGCGCGCACCAAGCTTTTGCGCGGCCGGGATTTCTCCTGGAGCGACACCGACAAAACTCCGCGCGTCGCGATCGTGAACGAGACCTTCGCGCGAAAGATGTGGGGCGATCTGCCGGCGATCGGGCAACGCTTCATCGTATTCGAGGAGTTACGCGAAGTGGTGGGCGTGATTGAGAACGGGAAGTATCAGGAAATTACCGAGTCGCCGCAGCCGCTCTTTTATCTGCCTTTATCGCAAAACAAGCAGGCGAACACGGTGTTCGCGGTGCGGTCGGATCGTCCGCAGAACGAGGTGGCGGCAGCGATTGAGCGCACTCTGGGGAATCTCCAACCGAATGCGCCGGTCACGATTCAAAGTTGGGTCGACGTATCGAGCGGCGCGTTTTTCTCGGCGCGCGCGGCAGCGGTCGCCTTGGGCGTGATGGGATTTTTGGCAGCGATGCTGGCGGTAACCGGCATTTTCGGCATGGCGGCTTATAACGTCAGCCGGCGGATGAAGGAGCTGGGCATCCGCGTAGCTCTGGGCGCGCGGGCCCGACACGTTCTCAGCGCCGCGGTGGGACGCCCCATCCTTTTGTTAGGTGTCGGCTCTTTAGTGGGTTTGCTTGCGAGTGTCTTCGCCAGCCGACTGCTCGCGCGGATTGTATATCAGGCGAATCCCAGCGAGCCGGTGATCATCGGGGGCGCGGTTATTACGATGGTGCTGCTGGGCTGCGTCGCGTCCGCCCTTCCGGCCCTGCGAGCGCTGGCGGTGGACCCTTCTAAGCTGCTGCGCGAAGAGTAAGCAGGAGAAGAGCTGCGCGGCCGACGCCGTCGATCTTTCTCGCGGGTCGAGCTTGGCACGCCGCCGGTTCTCTGGTGGGATGTCGTCTCGAACGATTACAATTCAGATCCGCCGGAGCATTATTTTATGAAAACAAAAATCATCTCAGTTCTGCTGACGATCACTGCGGTGGGCGCGATTACGCTCGCGGCGCAGGTAAAGGAAGCGGAGCCACTGGGGACGCTCACGCTGGACAAGAAGACCTTCCCGCTCAAACACGTCCTCGCATATGAGACCACCGTTGACGATGAGGGGGCAGTCGACGTCATCCTGAGTGGTCAGGCGGTCACGAGCGAGCAACTAAAGAAGGCGCAAGATGAGGAGAACGCGGGCGGCGACCCGAATTTCAAACGGCCTTTCCTGCGCTTGCTCTTCAAGAAGAGCGGCGAGATCAAGCATTGGAGCGCCGGGGCCGGCAGCACCGTGATCGGCCGGCGTAGCGGCGCAACGACAGGCGAACTCAAGCAGGAGCAGGGCCGGGTCATCGGCAAAGCTGCGGCCACGAGCAATCCGGAGGACATGTTTCCCGCCGGCTTCGATGTCCACTTCGAAACCGCTTTGCTGAAGGCGGGCGAATCCCTGCCGGCATCAACAGGCAGGAAGGGTGGCCCAGCCGCCAACGTGGCGCCCTCGGTCACCGGCGTCTTCCGGGGCAACGGCAAAGACGCAAAGCTCGCCTACGTCACCGCGCGCTGGGTCGAGCCCTTCGATGGCAGGCCCGGCATCCAGTTGATCTTCACCGAGAAAGATCACACGAAAGCGAAAAAGCCGGAGTTCGACGCGGTGTTTGGCCACTTCGGCAGCGCGCTCGTCATTTCCGTCTTTGAAGATGGGCAGATCTATGGCTGCCAGGTCGCGCATAGCGCGCACAAAAAGCAGGGCATCAGTTCCACCGGTAACATTGAGACCAGCGACTTTGCCTACGAGAACGGCAAGGTGGAGGGTGAAATCACCACGAACGGCGAAGTGGACACCTTCGGCGAGAAGTGGGAGGTGAAGATCAAGTTCGTCGCGCCGCTCGGCGAAATCCCGAAAGAATTTCAGGTTACCAAACCGAAAGAGCCGGAGAAACCGGCCACGCCCGATATCAGCGACGCCGATGACGATAAGGACGAAGCCAAGCCAGCGGGTGGGGGACTCCCCGCTAAGGAACTCGCACTCACGAAGGATGCGAGCGAGGTCGAATACAAGGCGCTCGTGCAACAGCTTGGCTTCAAGAGTAAAGCGAACGTGAAGAGCGCCTGCGCCGAACTCGCCGCGAACCTCAAAGCGCAAGGCTGGAAGAACGATGGCACCGACCTGGTGAATCCGCAGTCGTCCATCCTGAAGCGGAAACGCGGCGAAGCCACCCTCACCATTTTTGTGAAGCCGGCCGAGGGCGGCAGCGAAGTGAAAATGATGACGGAAGGCCTCTCCTGGGAGTAGCTAAAGCCGGCGCTTCGGCTAACGTCGGCCCCGATGAGCTCATACACCTTGGAACCTGTTGGCTTCATCCGCTCCACGGTGAAGGGGCGGGAAGACGCACCGCGGCAGGGGCCGGAAGGCGCCCCCGACGCGTGGCTTGAGATCGATCCTCGCTTCGCCGACGCGCTTCTGGGATTAGAAGTCGGCCATGAGATCATCGTCGTTACCTGGTTGCACGAGGCCAACCGCGATGTGCTCACGGGACATCCGCGCGGTAACGAGAACCGTCCCCTCACGGGCGTGTTTTACACTCGTTCGCCCGCCCGGCCGAACCCGCTCGGTCTGCATCCGGTCACGGTGCGTGAAATAGACGGCAGCCGGTTAAAGATCGGCCCGATCGAGGTCTTCGATGGCACCCCCGTCGTCGACATCAAATCGGCCTCCACCCGAGCTGACGGCTAATTTTTCCGCCAACCGGCGCGAGTAACGGTTCGCATG
>JBDUAE010000128.1:0-5876 GCA_040004805.1 Chthoniobacterales bacterium
CGCGGCGGTGGAGCGCGGGGTGACGTTCTTCGATACGGCGGAGGTTTACGGTCCCTACATTAATGAGGAGCTGGTCGGGCCTGCGCTCGCGCCGTTCCGCCAGCAGGTTATCGTTGCGACCAAGTTCGGGTTTAATCTCAGCGGCGAGGACAAGCGGGCGGGCGCGGCGGGATTGAACAGCCGGCCGGAGCACATCAAGGAAGTGGCGGAGGCTTCGCTGAAGCGGCTCAAGACGGATGTGATCGATCTGTTCTATCAGCATCGGGTCGATCCCGCGGTGCCGATCGAGGACGTGGCCGGCGCGGTGAAGGAGCTGATCGCGGCGGGGAAGGTGAAGCATTTCGGGCTCTCGGAAGCGGGCGTGGAGACGATCCGGCGCGCGCATGCGGTGCAGCCGGTGGCGGCGCTGCAGAGTGAGTATTCGCTCTGGTGGCGCAAGCCGGAAGCGGAGGTGATCCCGACGCTGGAGGAACTCGGGATCGGCTTCGTGCCTTTCAGTCCGCTGGGCCGGGGTTTTCTCACGGGCAAGCTGGATCCGAACACGACTTTTGAGAAGACGGATCTGCGTAGCAATCTGCCGCGGTTCGCGCCGGAGGCGCTGAAGTCGAATCAGGCGATGGTGGATTTGCTGGGCCGGATCGCAGCGAAGAAGCAGGCGACGCCGGCGCAGATCGCGCTGGCCTGGTTACTGGCGCAGAAGCCGTGGATCGTGCCGATCCCGGGCACGACGAAGCTGGATCGGCTGGAGGAGAATCTCGGCGCGGTGGAGGTGGAGCTGACGCCGGAGGATTTGCGCGAGATCGATGAGGCGGCGTCGGCGATCGAGGTGCAGGGGGCGCGGTATCCGGAGAAGATGGAGGCGATGACGGGGCGGTGACCGCGTAAAATCGCTTCGCGACACGCGGTTGGGATCTTTGGGCTTGGTTGCGGGAACTAGCACCACCGTTCTGCTCGGCTTTATACTACGCGGGAAAATTACGAGAGCGACCGACTGTGTGTGAGGCGCGGCTTTTTACGCGCGTAAAATCGCTTCGCGATAGGCGGCTTCTGCGATAAAACGGGGCGGTGTTTTATGTGTATGTTTTGCAGTCGGAGAGCGACTCTGGCCTTTACATTGGGTTTACTACGGATCTTAAGAAGCGACTCGCCCAACATCAGCGGGGCGAGTCGTTCGCGACTAGCTATCGCGGACCGTGGACGCTGATTTATTACGAAGCCTATCTGGACCGCGAAGACGCGGAAGGGCGCGAGCGATACTTGAAGAGTGGTTCCGGGCGGCGCTTCATGCGGGCGCAACTGCGACATCACTTCGAACACTTCCCACTCCCCAAGTAATCGCACGGTCGCGTTCTACGCAGCGCACAGCCGCGTTCTACGCGGGCTTCGCTCCACGCCCAAAACCAGTGGCAACGACCGCGTGAGGCGCAGCCTTTTACGCGGGGGGAAGGAAGAAGTGGAATTGCTGAAATCGGTCTCCGCTGAGCGGCTAGAGGCCGGGGCTTCCCTGCATGATGCCACCATCGGCGAAGACGGTGGTGGCCGTGATGTAGCTGGCTCCGTCGCTGGCCAGGAAGGCTACGAGACTGGCGATTTCTTCGGGCTTGGCCATGCGCCCGAGCGGGATGGCGGCGTCCAGTTTCTTCAGTAAATCCGGACTCTGCATGGTGGCTTGATTGATCGGCGTGGAGACTGCGCCGGGGCCGACGCCGACGACCAGAATTTTATGCGGCGCGAGCTCGACTCCGGCCGTGCGCGTGAGCATGCGCATGCCGCCTTTCGAGAGACAGTAGGGAGTATTGCCGGGCATCGGCCAGTCTTCGTGGACGGAGGTGATATTGATAATGCGGCCGCCGTCTCCTTGCTTGATCATCTGCCGCGCGGCCAATTGCGTGCCGAAGAACGCGCTCTTGAGGTTGATGGCCATGACCTTGTCATATTGGTCTTCGGTGGTGTCGAGAATGGAGGTGCGGGTTTCGATCCCGGCATTGTTGACCATGATATCGACGCGACCGAACTCTTTGACGGCGGTGGCGAAGAGATTTTCCAGTTCGTCCAACTTGCTGATATCAGCTTTCACGCCGATGGCGCGGTCGCCTAACGACTGGACTTGCTGGGCGAGGGCATCGGTCGCTTCCGGGTGGGCGATGTAATCGATCACGATGTTGGCGCCTTGCCGGGCCAGTTCCAAGACGATGGCCATCCCGATGCCGCTGTTGCCACCGGTGACGATGGCGATTTTGCCTTTGAGGTTCATTATTTTATCACTCTACGCCGGGCCGGACGCTTGGCGCGTGATAAGAAAAGAAACGCGGTGCCAAGCGCTGATGATCCGGAGCAGGCTTGTCACCGCGCGCGGCAGTGTGGATAACAAACGGATGCCAGAGCCCGCGGATCGCTACGAGCGCGAAGAGACCACCGATCTCGATGACGCCACCGCCGACGCGCCGAAAGGGTTGGCGCTGCACACCCGCATTCTGATCGGCCTCGGGGTCGGGGTCGCGGCAGGGCTTCTCGCCAACACTCTTCTCGGCGGCGATGACCCGCGCGTGGTTTGGACGGTGTCGAACATCACCGAACCGATCGGCACGCTGTTTTTGAGGTTGTTGCTCATGATCGTGGTGCCGCTGGTTTTTTCCTCGCTCGTGGTCGGCGTGGCGGGCATCGGCGATATCCGGAAGCTCGGCCGCGTCGGCTTGAAGTCGTTCGGTTATACCCTGGTCATCTCCGCAATCTCGGTCGCGATCGGGTTGACCCTAACGAATACAATCCGGCCCGGAAAACGCATCGACGCCGCCACGCGCGACGGCTTGGAAGCGCGCTACGGGAGCGACGCCGCGAAACGGGTGGCGGATGCGACCAAAAAACCGAGCGCCCCGGAATCGCCGCTGATGCAGGTGGTGAAAACCTTGGTGCCGTCCAATCCAGTGGCGTCGGTGGCGGGAATTCGCGCCGGAGAAGAGCGGCAAACCGATACGCCGGACATGTTGCATCTGATGTTGTTCGCGGTCCTGCTCGGGGTCGCGGCGACACTCGTTAAACCGGAGACGGCGGCGCCCTTATTGGGCGCGCTGCAGGCGCTCTTCGAGATTTCCTGCAAAATTATCGATCTGATCATGAAGCTCGCTCCCTTCGCGGTGGCGTGTCTGTTATTTAACAACACCGCGCGTTTCGGGATCGATCTCCTGAGCGCGCTCGGCTGGTTTATGGTGACGGCGCTGCTGGGTTTCGCCCTTCACATGTTCGGTGTCTACTCGCTCTCGGTCTGGCTGCTCTCGGGCCTCAATCCACTCGATTTTTTCCGGCGCATCAAGACGGTGATGCTGACCGCGTTTTCGACCTCGTCGTCCAACGCTACCTTGCCGACTGCGCTGCGGATTTCGGAGGAAAACCTCGGCGTCCCGCGCGAGATCAACGCTTTTGTGCTTACCGTGGGCGCGACCGCGAATCAAAACGGCACCGCGCTTTATGAAGGAGTGACGGTGCTCTTTCTCGCGCAACTGGCGGGAGTGGATCTCACGCTCTGGCAGCAACTCGGTATCGCCTATTTCGCGATTCTCGGCGGCATCGGAACCGCCGGAGTCCCGAGCGGCTCGATCCCGTTCATCATCGTCATGCTTGCGACTTACGGGATTAATCCCGCGCTCATCGCCATCATCCTTGGCGTCGATCGCATTCTCGATATGTGCCGCACCGTCTTGAATGTGAGCGGCGATCTCACCGTCGCCACTTACGTCGCGCGTTCTGAAGGCTTCGAGTTGTTAGGGCAAAAGAAGCGCGTGTCGGCTAATTTGTGAGGACTGGCGGCGGAGCGGATGCTTTTCCCTTGTCAGGCGCGGGTTTTGCCCAAAAGAGTGACAGCATGCGCAACGCTTTCTCCATTCCCGCGCTCGTGGGCGCGGCTCTTTTTTTCCTGCTCGCGGCCTGCAGCGGCCCGCGGGATCGGATCGTCGGGAAGTGGCAAATGCAGGGTGAAGGCCGCGGCGGCACGGTTTGGGAATTTTCCCGTAACGGCACCGTGAAAACGGGCGACGCCGTCGGCAAATACACTTTCGGCGACCGGGGGCGATGCAAGATGCAAATGCCGACGGCAACCTTCATCTACGATATCGAATTCGCCGATCAGACGATGACCTGGACGGACCCGCGAGGCGCACGAACGGAATTGAAACGCGTGCCGTGAAGGAGCGGGCGAACACTGGAAACGCGCTCGTGGTGAAAGCCTCCGGGATTAATGGTCGCGGTTGTTTCGCCGCGGAAAAATTGCGCGCCCGACGCAAGATCGGCGAGTTCCTCGGCGAGAAGATTTCCAATCGGGAAGCTGCCCGTCGGGTGCAACGCGGCGGGATGGTGATGATCTGCGAAGTGGGCGAGGGATGGAGCATCGATGCCAGCCGCGGCGGCAATGCGACCGCCTACATTAATCACTCTTGCGCGCCGAATTGTTTCAGCCGGATCACGCACGGCCATCTGCTTTTTTTTGCGTTGCGCGACATCTGCGTCGGCGAGGAATTGACCTTGGATTACACGCCTTCGCAGCATCCGGGTTTGCCGTGTAATTGCGGCGCGGCAAAGTGCCACGGCATCATGCGATGAACGCGCTGGCGGTGGCTGATCGGGAATTTCTTGATGCGTTCGAAGCCTGCGAAATTCGCGGGGCGGATTTCCATCACCGCGAACATCTGCGTGTCGCCTATTGTTATCTGACGCTGCTCTCAAGTGCGGAAGCGCTCGAGAAAATGGAGGCCGGCTTACATCGCCTGCTCGCGCATCTCGGCGCGCCTGCGTCGAAATATCACCGCACGTTGACGGAGGCATGGCTGCACGCGGTTCGGCATTTCATAGATCGATCGGGCGCGACTGCGGACTTCGCGGAATTCATTGCGCGCGCACCGCAACTGCTCGATCCGCAGATCATGGGCACGCATTACTCGACCGATTTACTTTGGTCGGACGCGGCGCGCGCTGCTTTCCTGGAGCCAGATCTGCAACCGATTCCCCGCCATGTCGGCTAAATTTTCTGTAGCGCCGCTGAGTTGGCTCTCTCCGAAAACGGAAGTGCGGGCGAGTCCGATTCACGGCCGCGGACTCTTCGCGAAGGACGCGATCGATCGCGGCGAAATCGTGGCGGTGAAAGGCGGACACATCATCACGCGCGCGGTGTTGGAAGAATTAGAGCCGTCGCTCGCGGGGGCGGAGGTTCAAATCGCGGACGACTTATTCATCGGCCCGTTGACGGCGGCGGAGCGGGAAGGATCAATGCTTTTTACCAATCACTCGTGCGCGCCAAATCTCGGCCTGCGGGGACAAATCATATTCGTGGCGATGCGCGGGGTCGCAGCGGGCGAAGAGTTGACGCATGATTGGGCAATGACAGACGACGACGCGAGCACGACGGTTTGCCATTGTGGCGCGAGTAATTGTCGTGGGCAGATCGGCGGACAGGATTGGCGACGACCGGAATTGCAGGCGCGATACGCCGGCTATTTTTCGTCGTATCTCGAGAAGAAAATAGCCGACACGCCATGAGCAAATTTGTCCGCCAATTTTTCGTTATCGCCTGCGCGGTCGCAGCCGCTTCGGCATCGTTGCGTGGGCAAGACGATGTCGCGGTCCTGGACGGCATCGTGGTGGAAGCGCCGTTCGATGTCCGGCTGGAACTGCCGCAGCAATCTGTGGTGCAAATCATGATTGCGCGGCTGCAACTGCGGGGCGAAGCGGAGCGGACGCGGGATTTGGAGATCGCGAATCGCAATCCGGTGACGCGCTTGCTCGATCTGACGAAATACAGCCCGATTTCCGTGGGCGCGAGCGAAGATCGGATCGACACTTTTTTCCTGGAGAATCGTTTACGGGCCGATCTCAATCCGCGCCGGGAC
>JBDUAE010000527.1:0-1765 GCA_040004805.1 Chthoniobacterales bacterium
TTCGTCGATGTCGTGATGCAGTATAACGACAGCTACAACGATCAGATTCTTTGCTTCGCGAACTCGATTCCGAATCCAGACGGCGGCACGCATCTGACCGGATTTCGCAGCGCGCTGACGAAAGCGGTCAATCAATACGCGAAGACGAACAGCCTGATTAAGGACAAGGATCCGGCGATCTCGGGCGACGATGTGCGCGAAGGCTTGACCTGCGTGCTCAGCATAAAACTGCCGAATCCACGCTTCGAGTCGCAGACCAAAGTGAAGCTCGTGAACACCGAGATCGACGGTATTGTGAACTCGGTCGTCTATGAGGGTTTGATGACGTGGTTCGATCAGAACCCGCCGATCGCGAAAAAGATTTTCGAGAAAGTGCTGACCGCGGCCCGGGCACGGGAAGCTGCTCGCAAAGCGCGCGAAACAATTCGCAAGGGTGCGCTCACCGGTGGCGGGTTACCGGGTAAATTAGCCGACTGCTCCGAGCGCGATCCCGATTTAACCGAGCTCTATATCGTCGAGGGCGATTCCGCCGGCGGCTCTGCGAAACAGGGACGCGACCGGCGTTACCAGGCCATCCTCCCGATTCGCGGCAAGCTGATCAACGTCGAGAAAGCGCGTCTCGATCAGGCGCTCAAGAATACGGAAATTCAGTCGATGATCACCGCCATCGGCACCGGCATCGGTAAACCGAAAGAAGAGGGCGCCGAGAAAAATGGCAAGGCCGAGGAAGGCACTTTCGACATCACGAAGCTGCGCTACGGCCGCATTATTATCATGACGGATGCGGACGTGGACGGCTCACACATTCGCGTGCTGCTCCTGACGTTTTTCTATCGGCAAATGACCGAACTCGTTCGCGCCGGCAAAATCTACATCGCGCAGCCGCCCCTCTACCAAATCAAGCGAAAGAAGCGCGAAGAATACGTCGACGACGACGTCCAGTTGAACAAAATTTTGATCTCGTTAGGCGCGGAAGACGTGCGATTGAAAAATTTAGTCGACGACAAAGAATTGAGTGCCGCGCAGTTGAAAGACGTGCTCGAGGCCCTCGAGAAATTGGCCAAGCTCAGTGAATCCGTTCGCCGGCACGGTGGAGATTTCGAGACCTTCCTCACCCAGCGTGACGAAAAGA
Organism: Chthoniobacterales bacterium; assembly: GCA_040004805.1. Lineage (GTDB taxonomy): Bacteria > Verrucomicrobiota > Verrucomicrobiia > Chthoniobacterales > UBA10450 > JACCTI01. The sequence goes on from JBDUAE010000527.1 coordinate 1,133, forward strand.
CGGGGAAACTGCCGACATACCTCGTCAAGGTGCGCGACGGCAACGAGGAGTCGGTGCATTATTTTCACGACGAACGCGAGATCCGAACCTTTCACGAAGCGAATCTCGACCTCAATCTCCTCGATACCGACATCGATCAGGAATTACTCCCGCTGGCGGCCGCTCCTGCGCCCAAGCCAGGCACGCAACGTCGCCGCGCGAAGAAGGTCGAGTTGCACGAAGCGACCAGTATCCAAAAACTTATCAGCGAACTCGCGCGCCGCGGGTTGAAGGTGGACCACTATTCCGCGAGCGATAAACCAATCTTCGAACTGATCGAAGGCGAAGGCGAAAAAGCCACCGTGCACCCTCTCTTCTCCATCCCGGAAATCCACCAAAAGATCGTCGAGATCGGTCGCCGCGGGGTGCAGATAAAACGCTTTAAAGGCCTCGGTGAAATGAACGCCAAGGAACTCTTCAACACCACCATGGACCCGAACAAGCGCAAGTTGCTCAAGGTCGATCTTAGCGACGATAACGCCGTCGAAGCCGATCAAATGTTCACCCGCCTGATGGGCGACGTCGTCGAACCGCGCCGCCAATACATCGAGGATAATGCGCTGAACGTTCGGAACCTCGACGTCTAAACGAACT
>JBDUAE010000129.1:0-5849 GCA_040004805.1 Chthoniobacterales bacterium
GAGGCGGGCAAGCTCGAACACTGGTTCGATACTTTCTACGAACTGGCGTGGGCCGTGGCGCTGGCGTTTTCCTTGCAGCGCACTGGGCTTCTTCCGGAAGCGTGGTGGTACTTGCTGCTCTTGCTGTTGGCAGAAGGCGTCGATGGACTGGCCAAGCTCAGTGTCATCCGGCGCTATGGTTGCTTGATCGATGAACTGACGCCGCTCGACCAGAAGATTCGCTTGTTAGGCGGACGACGAAATATTTACATCTGGATTCTCGCGGTTGGGTTGTTGTTCGGCGCGCCGGCACGGGCCTTTATTGTCATTGCCTGGTGGGAGGCCATCTCCGCGCTCGTGCACGTGGCGCGCGCGATCTGGACGATTCGGATTCGACCGCTCGATCTTAGCCGCCGGAGCCGCGCAACGTAACCACGGGCGAAAGTAGACCGGCCCGGCGCGCCGGCACGTAACTGGCAATAAAAACGGCGACGCTCGCCAGGATTGTCGCCCAGAAATAATGCTGCCATTCCCAGCTTACGAGAAAGTGATTCGCGTAAAGCAGACCGCGCATTTTGATCGGAATACGCGACACGCCCAGGGTCATGAGCGCGCCGAAGCCGCAGCCGACAATCGCGCCCGCGATCGCGATCATCGCGCCCTGCCACAGAAAAATTCCGCTGACATCGCCGCGGCGGTAACCCATCGAGCGCAGGATGGCGATCTCCTTCAATTTCGAGAGCACCGTCATGGTGAGGACATTGAAAATTCCGAAGCCTGCCAGCAAAATAATGAGCGAGACTGTGATCGCGGCCGAGATCTGAAGTGTGCGAAAGAGTTGGAGATTGCCTTCCTCTCGTTCCTGCCAGCTTTCGGCCTGATATTGGAAGAGAGTTTCGAAACGACGGGCCAATGCGGGCGCGCGCTCCGGATTGCGCAATTTATAAATGATCATCGACGCGCTGTAAGGCTTGAGCAGGAGCTTCTGCGCGATCTTCCGGTGACAATAAATGCGACTCGCGTCTTCCGAACCGATCCCGCTCCGCGCGACCGCGGCCACGCTGAAGCGTTGATATTCGCCACCGGGCGAGAGCAATTGCATCGTAGCGCCCGCCTTCACCCCAAGCGCATCGGCGAGACGTGAACCGACAATAACCGAGCGCGGATTATTCCGGAAATCTTCGAAACTGCCGTCGGATATTTGCTGGCGGAGATTGGTCGTGATCGCGTGCGTATCGGGATCGATTCCGAACAAGTGGGCGGTTGCGCTTTCGAATCCGGCGCGGGCGCTGAGCAAGCCGCGCAAGACCGGCGTGCAGGCTGCGACGTCCGCGAATTGCCGGCTCACTCGCATGATCCCGGCCGGGTCATCGATGCCTTCGAGGTAGCGATCATGTGCGGCGGTGGCACTGGAGATTTTCGGCGAAACGGGTAGCCCGGTGACGGGCTGCTGGATGCGGGAGCTGAGGATGAGGGCACCGTTGCTGCCGAGGTTGGAATCGACAAAATTTTTCTCGAAGCCGGCGGTCTGCGCCTGCGTACAAATGAAGATGGCGACACCGAAAACGACGCCCGAGAGGCTGAGAAAAAAGGCGCGCTTGCGGTGCAGGAGAAAACGAACTGCGATGTAGAGAGAGGGCGTCACCGTTTCGCGGATGGCGCCGTCGGTTTCCACAGCCGCTCGCGCGCGACCTGGCCGGGCCGGAATTTATCCTGATCGGAAACGATCACGTGGTCGCCTTCGTTCAAGCCGCCGCGCACTTCCGAGAAATCGATCGTCCGGTAGCCGACTTGGACGGTCTGTGCGCGCACGAAATGCCGGCGGACCACGAGCGCCTGATCGACCGTGAGCGCGCGTGTCGGCACGAGGAGAGCGTTCTCGTGTTTGCCGGTAATGATGTTCATCTCACCGGTCATGCCGGCGAGAAGATTTTCCGGCGGATTCTCCAACTCGAGCACGACAGTGTAGCGTTGCGTTTCGGGATCGGCCGCGGGCAAAATGGCGGTGACTTTGCCGGTTATTTGCCGGTCGCGAAACGCGTAAACCTGGAGAAGCGCGCTCATCCCGATTTTCACCTCGCCGACGTCTTCCTCGTTCACTTCGCCGCGGACGTAATTCTTTTTCGAGGAGACGGTGAAGAGTTCGTTACCTTCGGCGACCAGCTCACCGTCGATCGCCTTGATGTTCGTGAGCAGGCCGTCCATCGGTGAACGGATCTCGGAATTTTTCATCTGCGACTCGAGCTTGTTCATGGCGGAAGCGAGCGCTTCGAGATTGCGCTCGCTTTCGATGCGTTCGCCTTCAACAGCGCCGCGCAAACGCGCGACTTCGCTGCGCGCTTTCTCCACTTCGACCGCGGGAATACTGCTGAGAGAGGTGAGCCGCTGGAGGCGCTGTAAATTATCTTCCGCGACCTTGAGCGGTTCGGCGGATGGGAACGGGAGACCGGCGCGTTCGCGGGCGGCTCCGAGATCGGCCTGGGCCTGTTTGAGTTGCCGGGCCGTCGCTTCGTCGGCGATAGTGGCGAGGAGTTCGCCTTTCTCGAGCGATTTGCCGATGGCGGCGCGACCGACCGCGAATGTGTTCGTTAGGCGAATGAACCCGGAATTCTGCGCGCGCACGGGAATGATCAGCGTGGGCTCGATCCGCACGGTGCCGTAAACCGCCGCAATAGCGGTACCGCGCTCCACCCGCGCCACTTCCGCCACCGGCAGAAGGAGGTAATAAACGAGCGCGGAAAGAGCGAACGCGCCCGCAATTACGGGCCAAAGTAACTTCTTCGAGCGCGGGAACTTCAACGGCTGCAACTAATGCAGCTTTCCGCCGGTGTCGTCGGAAAACTGAAAGTAGCGGCCGGTCACGCGATCGATTTCGGCCCGCGCCAAATTTTGTTGAAAGGCGATGGCGAGCAAGCCCGCTTTTGCCTGCAGAAAGCTGGTTTCCGCGGTGCGATATTCCAATTGTGAAGAACGGCCTTCCGCCAGGTTGCTGACCACGTCGCCAACAGTTTTTTCCGAGACCGCACTGGCGCGGACGAGCGCGGTTTCGCGCGCGTCGAGCGAGTGCAGGTTGTTTTCCATTTGCGCCAACTGCCGCGGCACATCCGCTTCCAATTTCGCGAGGACGATCTCGTTGATTTCGCGCGCGGCCCGGCGTTGCGTGACGGCGCCGCTCACTTTTCCGTTGTCGACTACCTGCCAGGTGTAGGCGATGCCGAAGCGGGCTTCGGACGAAATGATGTCGTCGGAAGGCCGAGCTGAACCCTCGCTCCCGCGCCGAATATCGGAGACCGGAATGTAGTCGCCGGAAAGCGTGGCATCGATCGCCGGAAAATAGGCGGCTTCAATAATGCGCTGATCTTCCGCCGCGGCGCGAACCATGAGGCGAGCGAGCTTTAAATCGGCGCGTCGTTCGATCGCGGCAGAACTTTCGGCCTCGGCGTTGAAGTGGAACGGGGCGAACGACAGCTCGCCTTCCACTGTCGGCAATTGCGCGGTCGACCCGATGTCATCGCCCATGCTGCGAGCAAGGGTGAGCAGCGCACCGCTCTCGGCGCGGCGCGATTCTTCGACGCGCGGGCTTACTTCCTGTTCGAGAACACGTGCCACGGTGACGGCCTGGCGATCCGAGCTGCCCGCTTCGTAGCGGTCGCTCTGGGTGCGCGCGTTGGCGGCGAGCCGCTGGCGCTGCGCTTCGCCGAGCGCCTGAAGTGAATGATGATAAGCCGCGGTGTAATAGGCGACACGCGCAGTGTGAAGCTGACCGATAATGGCGATGTTCAACCGCTGTTCGGCGAGCAGAACTTCGATGTTGCCGCGGTGATAAGAAGCGGGAATGGCCAGGTCGAAAAGTGGCTGCGTAAACAGACCCCGCGCGAAGGCGAAGGGTTGCACGCTATTTTCTCCCGCGCGTTTTCCGCCTTGGACGCCCGCCGGGACGAGCGTCCGGAGATCAGGTAACGCTGTCGCGCGCAGGACGACGCGACGGCCGGCCGCCTGTTCGAGGTTTGCCTGCGCTTCGCGAATGGCGGGATTTTTTTCCAGCACACGCGCAAGAGTGGCATCGAGAGTGAGGGCGCGAGCTGTTGTCGCTACAAACGCGAGGACAATGAAAGCAACGGGGAGCGAGACGTGAGTCTTCATCGATGGCTCAGCACCGCTGGCGGCTGCGTGATCTGGAGCGCTTCCGCTTCGCGTTTTGCTTCCGCTTTGTCGGCTAATTTTTGGCGAACTCCCAATTCCCGCGGCTCGCGGGCGGTGGCGTGGGCGAGCCGGGCGAGAGCAGCGTTGTGTAAATAAATCGCGCTCAACCGCGTTGTCCGAACGCGAGTGACGTCGGTCGTTGCTTGCAGAACCTCGAGCTGCGTTCCGAGACCGGCGCCGAGATTGCTGCGCGCCAGCTCGAGCGATTCGCTGGCGTTGACCACATTGTGCGTCTCCGATTCCAGCACGCGATCGGATTGTTCGAGATCGAGAAACGCGCTCCGAACGTCGGACTGGACCGAGAGCTGCTCGGCGCGCAGGGCGGCGAGCGCGGCGTCGCGACGCGCTCGCGTGGCCTGCATTCGACCCTTCGTGGCGAAGCCATCAAAAATATGCCAGCTCGCGTTTAAACCAACGACGTAGCCGTGATTGAACTCGGCGCCGACTTCAGGATCGCGTTCGCTGTAAACTTCGTATCCGGTGAAAACATCCACGCGCGGCCGCAGCTCGCTCTGATCGATGAGGAGTTGTTGTTCCTCGATCGCCACGTCGATTTGCCGCGCGCGGATCTCCGGCCGCATCGCCGTGGCCCGAGCCATACTTTCGGAGAGGTCCGGGCGCGCGGCCTGATATTCCAACCGATCGGAAGGAGTGAAGGCAGCGCGCGGCTGATTGATGCCGCACAGTTCGTTCAGGCGGAGGTAGGAATTTTGCACGCGCGTCTGCGCTTCAAACAACTCGGGCTGCTCGTTCGCGAGCGAGACTTCGGCGCGGCTGACGTTTAATTCACCGACGGTGCCGGCGAGCAGGCGCTCCTGTTGCACTTTCAATTCGTCGCGCATGACGCCGACCGATTCCCGCCGCACCTCAATCTTGGAGCGGTTGAGGAGGAGTTCGTAATAGGCGACGCGGACATCCATCGCGACGCGTTGTTCGACGACAGCGAGCTCGAGCGCGCGTTTTTCTTCCAGGAGTCGCGCAATTCCGAGGCGAGCTTTATTGGCGCCGCCGCTGTAGATATTCTGGATCACGCGGAGCGAGGCGTTGTAATCATCTTGGCGCAGGCGCGAGAGTTCCTGCTGTTCGCGTTTCCTCAGCAAGCCGGTGGAGATGACCGACGGCAAATAACCGGCACGCGCTTCCGTGATCCCGCCGCGCGCGGCTTCCAATTGTTTGCGCGCGATCAGGATTTCCGCGTTCTGTTCGCGGGCGAGAGCGACTGCATCCTCGACGCGCAAGGCTTTCTGCGCGTGCGCGTTCAGCGAGAGGGCGATGGCGCACATCCCACCGATGATGATCCCGCGTGCGCGCATGCGGTTATTGTGCGTCGTCCAGCGTGGTGCGCAATTCATTCGGCGGCAACTGCGCGAGGCGGTGCCATTCGGACGCGAGTTCTGCCGGCTCAAAGGGTAGCAACTGGCCGGTCGCTGTAGAATAGAGCGCCGCTTGCACTTCGAAGCTGGTGATTTCACTCACCGCCTTCCAGTACGCGGCAATCTGCGAGCGATATTTCTCGCGCAGACTGGCGACGCGTTTCGTATTTATCGCGTTCGTTTTCCAATCGATGAGCAAGGCGCGGCGTTGCGTGAGATCGAGGACGAAGAGATCGATCACGCCTTCAAGGCAGTTCTGGTCGTCGATGCGCCAGAGGAACGGGAACTCGGTCT
>JBDUAE010000130.1:0-5843 GCA_040004805.1 Chthoniobacterales bacterium
CTGGTGATGGTGGCGGAGGGCGAGGAGGAGATTGGTTCGCCGCACATCGGGCAGATCGTGCATAAGCCGGAAGTGGAAGCGGCTTTGAAGAAGACGATTGGGATCTTCATGCCGTCGGCTTCGCAGGGGCTGGATGGCGTGGTGACGGTGAGCCTGGGCGCGAAGGGCGTGATCGAGGTGCAATTAATTTCGAGCGGAGAGAAGTGGGGTCGCGGGCCGGCCAAGGATATTCATTCATCGCTCAAGGCGATGGTGGACAGCCCGGTCTGGCATCTGGTGAAGGCGCTCGACACGCTGGTCTCCGCTGATGGCAACAGCATCACGATCGAGAATTACCCGACGCCGCGTGCGCTCACGGCGGAAGAAACCAAGATGATCGCGGACGCGTCGAAGGCGGAGAGCGAAGAGCAGCGGAAGAAGCAGCTTGGGGTGCAGCATTGGATCGGCGATCTCCCATGGACGCAGGCGCAGGAGCGGCTGGAGGGTCAACCGACAGTGAACATTGAAGGCCTCGTTGCCGGCTACACCGGGCCCGGTGGCAAGACAGTGTTGCCGCATCGCGCGGAGGCGAAGCTCGATCTGCGGCTCGTGCCGGGAATGAAGGCGGACGAAGCGCTCGCCGCGCTGAAGGCGCATCTGGCGAAGAAGGGTTTTGCCGACATCGAGGTGAACATGAGCGGCGGCTACGATCCGACGAACACGCCGGCAGATGCGCCGGTGATCAAGGCGGAGGTGGCGGTGTTAAAATCCGCGGGAATCGAGCCCGTGATGTGGCCGTGGAATGCGGGTTCGTATCCGGGTTATGTTTTTACAAACCCGCCATTGAGCCTCGGCGCGGGACATTTCGGATTGGGACACGGCAGCGGTGCGCATGCGCCGGATGAATATTACGTGATCGAGTCGACGAATCCGAAGGTGCAGGGATTCGACGGCGCGACGATGTCGTTTGTGGAATACCTCTACGAGCTGGGAAAATAGACGGGGCGTCCTGACGCTGGCGCTGCGGGCTCGGCAACTCTGTTAGAGTAAACGCGAGACCGCTCGTGAGATCCCTCGCCGTCTGCGCGGCTCGGGATGACGGGCGGCGCGGTCTGTCTGCTCGTTAGGCCTCGTTAGGCGAGGCGCGCCGTCAGCTTGATTTCGGTGCCAGCAAGCGCGCGCGAGACCGGGCAGCCCGTTTTCGTTTTCTCCGCGAGTTCCTGGAACGCCTCGTTCTCGATTCCCGGCACGTCGGCTTCGGTTTCGAGCTCGATGACGGTGATCTTCGGTCCGCCGTCGACCATCTCGAGCTTCACTTTGGCCGTCGTGCTGATGCGCGTGGCGGTGTGGCCAGCCTTTTCTAAATTAGACGACAACGCCATCGAGAAACAGCCGGCTTCGGCCGCGCCGATTAATTCCTCGGGGTTGGTTCCGCTGGCGTTTTCGAAGCGGGAGCTGAAGGAGTACGGCCCTTCGTAGGCGCCGCTGCCGAGCTTCATCCTGCCTTTGCCTTGCTTTAAAGTGCCTTCCCAAACTGCCGAGCCGGTGCGTTCTGCCATAATATCTGATCTGCGCGCTCGGGACGCCGGTGTCAAACGTCCGATGACGCACGACCGGATGCGGGGAAGTGGAGGTTTCTCCTTAATTTGTTATAATTGCCCTTCGCAAACATGACTTCTCGGACGTTTTTTCTCAGCACTGCTGTCTTCCTTTCGCTCCTCACGGCGACCTTCGGACGGGATCTGACCTCGCCCTATCCGCCGCAGGGGCCGTTCCGGGTGCCGCTTCCGCTCTTGTCGATCCTGGAGCCAACTTCGCGGGATGCCACGACGGATTATTACGACGTCACGATGGAAGTGGGGCAGAAGGAAATTCTCTCCGGGCGGCTGACGACGATCTGGGGTTACAACGGAATTTTCCCGGGGCCGATGTTCGTCGCGCAGCGCGGGCGCAAGGTGGTGGTGCGGCAAGTAAACAATCTCCAGGAGAGCATGTCGGTCCATCTGCACGGCGGGCACACTCCGTCGGACTCCGATGGTTTGCCGTATGACTTGATCGGGCCTGGCGCGAAGAAGATTTACACCTATCCGAACAACCAGCCGGGCGCGATGCTTTGGTATCACGATCACGCGATCGATGTCACGGGGCGCCATGCTTACATGGGACTCTCGGGCGTTTACGTGATCAACGATCCGGCGGAGGCGCCGCTCAATTTGCCGACGGGGAAGAGCGACATCGCGCTCATGCTCCAGGATCGGCTTTTTAACTCCGACGGATCGCTCAATTATCCACTAACCGACACGACGATCACGACCGGTGTGTTTGGCGATACCTTGCTCGTGAACGGCGCGATCCAGCCTTACTTCCAGGTCGCGCGTCGGAAGATGCGTTTTCGAATTGTGAATGCTTCCAACGCGCGCATCTACACGCTCGCTTTGAGTACGGGCGATCCCCTGGTGCAGATCGCGACCGATTCCGGGCTGCTGAATGCGCCGGTCTCGCGGTCGTCGATCACGGTCGCGCCCGGGGAGCGGATCGAGGTGGTGATTGATTTTGCGAATTACGGGCTCGGAACCAGTCTGGTGCTGAAGAATCAGAACACCGCCAGCCCATCTTTGCCGGATGTGATGCGCTTCGATGTGGTGCGCGATGAAGTAGATGGGAGTGCGGTGCCGGACCGGTTGAGCGTATCCGGGAATAAGCGGATCAAGTCCGCGCCCACGGTTAATCGGACCTTCACCCTGGAGCCGGGGACGCTGAACGGGCGGCCCGTTTGGACGGTGAACGGTCAGCTCTACGATCCGCAACGCTTGGATGCGATGCCGCAGCTCAATGCGACCGAAATCTGGACGTTCCAAAATAACTCCGGCATCGCGCATCCGATGCACATTCACGATATCTCCTGGCACATCCTGGATGTGAATGGCGTGCCGCCTTCCGCCGGAGATGCAGGAGCGAAGGACACGTTTCTGGTTCCCGGCCGGATCATGGGTGTGCCGGGGACAGTGCGCGTGATGGGTACTTTTACCGACAACGTGGGCGACTACGTTTCGCACTGCCATAATTTGGAACACGAAGATCACGCGATGATGTTTAACTTCCAGGTCCAGCCCTAGCGTGCGTGGGATCGCGGAAGTGCGACTCTCGTGTCGCTGGAAGGACGCTCGTCGACGCCGAGCTCCGCTCCGATTGAAGGCTTGCTTGATTGCTGCCGCGCTCCTCTTGGCATCGAATGCTCTGGCGGAACAACCCGCGAGCAATCGGCGCATGGCCGAGCTGCTGGCGAAGATCGGCCGCGACTACGATCGGCGGGTAATTGCGCAACGCCCGGACCCGCATCTGGCTCGCTACTTGCGCCATGTCGATAAGGCGGTGGACGTGCGCACGACGGCGTTTCTCGACGCGAAAACGGCGTACGAATTATTGCTCGCGGGCGAGAGCCGCGGCGCGGCCGCCGGTTTCCAAAAAGCGAAGGATGCGGCGCTGGCGCATCCGAAAGACTTCGACGCGAATTTTTTATCCGTCATCCGCAGCTACCTCGCGGTCTCGTATCTGCGCGTGGGCGAGCAGGCAAATTGTTGCTCCCAGTACGGCCCGCGCTCCTGCCTCCTTCCGATTCAGGGTTCCGGGGTGCACACCCAGCAAGAAGGTTCGCGCTCCGCCATCCGCGAATATCTGGAATTGCTGGCCACGAATCCGGGCGATCTGACGTCGCGCTGGCTGTTAAACATTGCCTTCATGACCATCGGTGAACATCCCGGAAAAGTGCCGGCGCGCTGGTTGATCCCACCGGAGAAATTTGTTTCGAGCGGCTCCTTCGCCCGCTTTACCAACGTCGCCCCGTCGCTCGATCTCGGTCCTCCGGCGCTCGCCGGTGGCTGCGTGATGGATGATTTCAATGGCGATGGCTTGCCCGACTTACTCATCAGCTCGTCGGGTCTCGATCCCGGTCGCGACCAACTGCGCTATTTTGAAAACAAGGGGGATGGCACCTTTGTGGATCGTACAGACGCCGCCGGGCTGACCGGTTTGACCGGCGGCATGAATCTGCTGCAAGCGGATTACGATAACGATGGCCATCTCGATGTGCTGGTGTTACGCGGGGCGGGCTTGCTCGGTGACCTCGGCGACCAACCGCCCTCGCTCTTGCGCAATCGCGGCGACGGCACTTTCGAAGATGTCACGGAAGCGGCCGGACTCTTCTTTCAGGCGCCCACGGGATGTGCAGCGTGGGGCGATTACGATAACGATGGGCGACTGGATCTTTTTGTTGGAATCGAATCGAGCAAGGTCGCCAGTTTCGACGTTCCGCTCTACCAGGCGCTGCCGGAAAAGCCGGTGCGTCGGTGCAAACTTTTTCATAACGACGGCAACGGGAAGTTTACCGAAGTCGCCCTCGAAACCGGGCTGGACGTGGTCGGCTACGTGAAAGGCGCGGCCTGGGGCGACGTGGATAACGACGGCTTCCCTGAGCTCGCGGTCACGCAGGATTACGGGCCGTGTCTTTTTTTTCGCAACCTTCCCGCCCCGGAAAAAAAGGGACGGCGTAAGTTTGCGCCCCCGCAGAAGTTGGAACCCGAACACAGCGCCGGGGTGGCTTTCCTCGATTACGATCAGGATGGCTGGCTCGATCTTTTCGTCACCGGCTACTCGAAGATCGCGTCCAATTATGCGGCCGGGCAGGTGGCCGCTGACTTGTTAGGCCAGCCTCAGACTGCGGAATTGCCGCGCCTTTATCATAACGATCACGGGCCGGACGGCGCCACGACGTTCCGCGACGTCACCGCCGAGATGGGACTCGACCACGTCTATTATGCTACCGGCTGTGTTGCGGCCGATCTCGATCACGATGGTTGGCCCGACCTCTATCTCTCCACCGGCGCATCGGATTTCCGCGCGCTCCTGCCGAAGCGCCTCTTGCATAATCTGGTCGGCAAGAAATTTGAGGATGTCTCGAGTAACGCTGGCATCGCCCATCTCCAGAAAGGGAGCGCGGTGGCGATTGGCGATGTCGATGGAGATGGCGACGAGGACATTCTTCAGGTCCTCGGCGGAGAATTCCCCGGCGATGTTTTCCCGCGGGCACTTTTCCTCAACCCCGGAAATTCGAATCATTGGCTCGGGCTTAAGCTCGAAGGAACGAAGACCAACCGAAGCGCAATTGGCGCGCGGATTACGGTGGTGGTGGAGGCGCCGCACGGGCCGCGGACGGTCCACGGGCTGGTGTCGACCGGAGGTAGTTACGGTGGTTCCACTCTGGCGCAGGAAATCGGTCTGGGCGACGCCAATAAAGTCCTGAGCGTCGAAATAACCTGGCCGGCGACAAATGAAAAGCAGCGCTTCGAGCAACTGTCGTTAGACCATTTTTATCACATCGTTGAAGGCCGCGATGCCGCAGTGGAGACCCGCTGATTCCCCGCTTGGCGAAGGCGAACCGAGCACGCTGGCGTAAGATCACTCTCCGAGTGCGGGATTCTGCGTTTTCTGATTCCTGCGTGGCTCGCCGCTTGCTCCCTAAAATGGAATGCGCACGCTCGCTTGGCTTTTGGTGGCCGTCGTCCTTGTCGGTGGTTTCGTCATGCACCGCAGGCAGCAGCAAACGGCCGCCGTGCCCCAGCCGTCTACCGCCGTGGCAGCGCCGGTAGCACGAGAGCCGAGTGAGCACAACTGGCCAAAACGGGCCCTCGATCGTGTGGACGAAGTCAAACGCCAGGTCGCGGCGGAGCGAAAATCAAACGACGTCCCGTAGCTGTTCGCGGGAGCAATATAGGAAATGGTGGAGGCGAGGGGAGTCGAACCCCTGTCCTCAAAGCCATCTGCACAAGCTTCTACAGGTTTAGCCGGTGATTTATTTTTAAGGAGCC
>JBDUAE010000131.1:0-5817 GCA_040004805.1 Chthoniobacterales bacterium
CCGAGGTGCGCGCTATCGCCAATCCCGGAGAGCATTAAAAGTTGCGGCGTGTTAAAGGCGCCGCCGCAAAGAACCACTTCGCCGCCCGAGGCTTTGGCGAAGTAGGCGACGCGCCGCTCCGACTCGGACTTTTGCGCAGGGCTCGCTTCATAAAGGTGTTCGCCCACGGCGCACTCCACGCCGATCGCACGCGGCGCTTTTTCGTTCGCCCGTTGCTCGAACAAAACTCGCGTCACGTGCACGCCGGTTTTGATCACTAGCCGGTCGGGATGTTGCGCCGCGGTCGTAAGCAGAAATTCGCGCACGCCGAAACGGCAACCGGTTCCAGGTTGCCCGGAATCGTCCGGCGCGGCCCCACTCTCGGTGCCGATGGGAATGAGAAAGACGCCCTCCGGATTGGTGCGGCGGGTATTCACATCATTAAAGTCGATCGCCTGCACCACCCGCAGCCGCAGCGCCGCGCGCTTCAACCCCACAACCAGTAGGTTATTTCCGTGCAGAACCCCGAGAGCGGCGCGCACAATCACTCGGAAGAAAGGGCGGTCCGCCTTCGCGATGGTCGAGATCAGGAACGGATCGATAAAATTAGTCGGCGCCCATCCTTCGAAACCGTGACCGCCCCGATCCAGGACCGCGCGCGGATCGAATAACAAAACCACCCAGCGATAGATGCGGTAGAAAAACCCCAGGAGATGGGAGAGAAACCGATCGTAGGCCGCGAGATATTGATTGCGCTCAAACTTCGCGAAGTAGCCGCGCATCGGGCCTGCTCGCCACGATTCGTCGCCCGTGAAATCGGCGATATCGTTCCAATCTTTGTCGTTAGGCGCGATCGTAATCATCGCGTGGTGTGCGGTGCAGCCGCCGATCCCGGAACTGCGCGGGTAAAAGATGCCTTGTTTCCCGCCACGCGGATGCGGATCGAGGTATTTGGAGTCGAGCTTCACGTTCTGCCCCGCGGGCGCATTGGGATCCCACGGTAGGTTGTTGTACTTTTTGTCCCTCGCCTGCGTCGCGTCGTCGGCGTGATGCCGCACCGAAAACATCCAGCTCATCTCCTTATCTTCCGACGCCGCCGCGTAATACCCGGGAATACGCGTCACTTCGCCTTTGTCGGCAGTCGGATAAGCGACGGAGCTCGATTGAACCGGATCCCGTCCGGCTTCGAGCACGAGCACCTTTTTTCCCGCTAACGCCAGCCGCGCGGCGAGCGGACCGCCGCCAGCTCCGGAGCCCACGATAATGTAGTCGAAATCCGACTTCTCCGGATCGGTCGCCTGCGCCGCGGCAAGACGCGATTCCAGCAAATCCGGCGCCCCGTCCGACGCCGCGGTGAAAGAGGAGACACCATTCATCGCCACATTCGACCCTAGAGAGTCTTCAAGAACACGATCAGCGCTTCCTTCTCATCATCCGTGAGCGTCTCGCCAAACCAGTGTCCACGATCGAGGACAAAATCCGGCACCTTGCTCGCCGCCATCAGGGCCGGACCGGCCTCACGCGCCAGTAACGCATAAGCGTCGTCGTCATTGAGGTTCTGCTTCTTGATTTTCCCCATTGTGCGCAGCAATGAAACCAGAGCTGGGCCCATTTTGTCCCGCTTCTGCGGGTCCATATTCATGATCAGGTTTACCGGCGTCCCGCGCGGGAAAGGACCAACCTTCACACCCTTATACTCGGCGTTGAGCCAATTGTTTGGCAGGACCGCGAGCACGGGGTTCACGTTCTTCAAATGTCCGTTAAGGAATTTGTTCGCCAAAATTCCAACGAACAAAGTGAGTAGCGCCAGCAGAATAAACAGCGCCCGAGTAAAGCCCTGCGCCGGCCGTCGTGTCATGAGCAACCATAAGCCAGCGAAAGCTAACCCTACTACGATCAGCCATAGCCAGACGGTGGAGTATTCCAGGAGATTCGCCGTCCCCATCATCAGCGCCCCGGTCATCATCCCGCCCGCGCCACCCATCCCGGTGAATCCCAGCACCGCTCCGACCAGGACCCCGAGTAACAGCAGCAACACTCCCAAGTGCCGCGGCCGGCCCCAGATCGCGAGGATCGCGAAAAGCAGAACGAGAATCAACCACAGCCAAAAAGTAAGAACGGTAAAGAGGGCATGGCCGACTCCGAGACCAAAGAAACCAACCAGCAACCCCTCGATCAGCGGTCGGATAAATCCGGGCTGAAACGTCACGTAGGTCGAAATCGGCAGCCGGTAAATGTAACCCGGATCATTCGCAGCCGACGCGCTCCCTTCCACCCGCAGATCGCCTGGTGGCCGGTAGGTAATTTCATGCGCGGCATTGCGCGCGACGGTAGCCCGCCGGCTATTCCACAGCAGCCTCCGGATGCCGTCATCAAAGGCGGTCAACCGTCCTTTCACGCTCGGATCGTGCGTGTAGATGCCGAGCGCGTTGTTATGAAGGTACGGCGCCGTCGCCCAAACACTAATGAGCGACGCCGGACGGTAATAACCCGGGCCGCCTTCCGTTCGACCGTCGTCATACTCGTCGTTCGTGCCGAAAATTGGATCGAGCTTTGCGTCCGGCCCGGTCTTGAATGGGTTGTAGTAACGAATTTTCCCGACCGATTTCAGGTGCTTGAACGTTTCGGACGAATAGTTATCCCAGACATTCCCGCGCATCGCGTTCGTCGCCATCGCTCGGCCCGACTCCGTACCCACGAGCGTCACTGGAACCCGAAGTTCATTGCTGAGGAAATTATCCGTGATGAATGGGTCATCCGCGTTCAACCCCGGCGCCGGACCAGCCAAGGCCGTAATCCTCGTCACATAATCCTGGTAGCTCGGGCTTTTCTTGAACTCTTCCCACGGCCGGCCGTATTCCATCGGTAAGGTGTAAACCGGGAGCGTCGGATCTGACGGCGCAGGTGCTTTGTCCCAGCCGCCGGCCATCTCTCTCTCGAAGAGCAAATCGAAATTTACCGGCTGCTTGCTCGAATGGCAGATCGCGCAGTTGGTAATGAAGACCGCACGCCCGTGTTGCAGCTTCTCCGGCGGGTCGGCCGCGAGCGCAACTTTCCCTAACGTCTGCGGCTTTCCATCCGGCCCCATTCCCAGATCGTTCCCCATCTCATCCTTCGGGCCCGCGTCCTTCAGCTTCATCGGCGCGGTACTCTTGATTACCGTTCCCTTACTTCCCAAGGTGAAGAACTTCGCCATATAACCGACACGATATTTCTCGTTCACGTTCCAATAGACTGAGTTCTCGCGACCGACCTCAATCGGGAAGGGACGCTGCGGGGTATAACCGATGACCGGGTTATCGGAGCGTGCCCATTGCTCGGAGAAGACACCGATATTTAGCGGCACGCGGGCAAGTGCGGCGAAGATGCCGACGCTGTCTTCGCCCGGAAACAGCACCATCGGGAAATGGCGTTGGTTACTAGTGTTGCCCGGGTCTTCAATACTAGGCAGCAGAAGATTTTCCCGGCTCTGCGTCTCGGTCGGTTTGTTGAGAGCGCGGGTCAGTCGCGCCGGCACGTCGAAGATCGCATTAATAACGTTCGTGTTATTGATGTGATCCGTGCTCACGAGCGAAGTGTCGATCGTCCCCGGGGCCTGACTTTTCAGGAAGTGATGCAGGAAATTTTCCCGACGTAGAAGATTTCCGAAAGCCGGCTGCGGATCCCAATACTGCGAACCGATGATCGACGACAAATTCTCCCACTGCGGGTTATTCGGATCCTTCGGCGGATTAAGAGGATGCGGGCCCACATGGCAAAAGCCACACGACATCGCAACCCGGAAAGGCCGCACCAGCTTCGGATCTGCGTGGACCTCGGTGCTGGTATAGTATTCGGAATGGGTCGGCTTCAAGACCCGCTCGTTCCAGTAGGCCCGCGCCTTCCCCGCCGCCTCCGTGTCGCCGAAGAAGTCCGGGTTAAGCATCAGCCTTAGGCCGAAGATGCCGCTAGGGTAACCATAAACACTAGGGTCCAATCCATCGCGCGCCAGCGCTTGCCGCGTCTCTTCGAAAAGCTTCGCATCGCCCGGCTTGAAGAGCTGGGTCGGATGCCCCGGCGGCGCCGCTACCACCTTGAGAGGCTGCCCGTTCTCGTCCACTTCATTCGGCGGCGGAGTCAGGCGTACCTTGTCGCCGTCCGCCAGGTCCAGGTATAAGCCGAGAATGCGTTTCGCGGGGTCGCTATTCCCGACAAAGCCGGGCTGATTGATCAGACCGGCATCATCAAATCGCGTCGAGCGCCGACGTGAATCCATCAGAATGAGAAAATCGGTCAGCCCGTAGCCCTTCTCTTGCAGCCACTGCCAAAAAGTCTCGTTTCCCCCACCCCAGAGCAGCCAGGTGTTGCGCCCTCGAATCGCGTCCCGTTCCTTGTCGTCTATTTTTCCGTCGTGATTTTCGTCGAAATCCAGCGGCTGCAACTGTCCATTCGGCCCTGCCACCCAATCCATTTTCCAAAACAGATCCCGCGCCTCAGCTGGAAAACACTCCGCCGTTCGCGGCGTCACAGGCGTTCCGTTTTGCGTTATCCCCGATTTCGCTTCATCAAAGGCCTCGTCCGGGAACTTACTCTCTTTCCGGTTATAGGTTGTTTTAGCGGGCGTCGACGCCGGTCCCGCCGCGGAAGGACCGGGCGTCCCATCATGCGCGCGCACGCCGGTGGCAATCAACCATCCCCCCAGCGCTACGATCAACCAGAGCGCGGCCAGCCGGAATCCGAGTAACATCCGAAATTTCGTTTTCATAAGGTTAGGAGTCGCTGTGCTGTTTACTACTACCGGTTTGGCGGCAGAACGTTCCGCTCCGCCACGAAATTTTCCCTATTGCGAGGCCGCCGACCTTCGGGAGAAGGAGGGTTCGACCGGACTCAGATGACCTGGCCGCAGATGAGGCGCCCCGTGCTCCTGAATGAATGACAACCCAAGGCATAAACTGACGCCGTTTCCAGCGACGCGGCCCAGAATGGAAAATCAGAAATGCCTAGGCAAGAACAAAATACGATCGAGCACAGAAGGGAGTGCCTAACCAGTAAAAACCATAACCACTCGGATCACTGCGGTGATTTAAAGGAACCACAAATTCCGCAACGGCGCCCGGCTCGAGCCTTAGCTGTGGGCTAAGTCAGCGCGGGCTCGCTGCCGAGGGCTTCGGCAAATCGCCATACATCGACGAACGTGTTGTAGAGAGGAGTCGGCGCCACTCGGATCACGTTCGGTTCCCGGAAATCGCATTTCACCCCGGCCGCCTCCAGTTGCGCGAACAGCTCCTTCGGCCGCTCCTGCACCAGGATGGAAAGCTGGCACCCGCGCTCTTCCGCCGCGCGCGGTGTGATCACCGTGAATCGCTGCCGCGCAAACTTCGATTTCAGTTCAAGGAGAAACTCGAGGTAGCCGGTGAGCTGCTCCGATTTCCGGCGCAGCACCTCCATCCCTCCCGCCTCATCGAAGATCGCCAGGGACGCCCGCAGCGGCGCCATCGAAAGAATAGGCGGGTTGCTGATCGCCCACGCATCTGCCGTAGGCACGGGCACGAATTCCGGTTCCAACTGCATCCGGAAACGCGTCGCCGGATCGTTCCCCCACCAGCCGGCGAGCCGCGGGAGCTCGCGATTGGTGGCGTGCCGCTCATGCACGAATGCGCCCGCCACCGCGCCGGGCCCGGAGTTCAGATATTTGTAAGAACACCAGACCGCGAAATCGACATTCCAACCATGCAACGCCAGCGGAACGTTCCCCACCGCATGCGCGAGATCGATCCCGACCATGCACCCGCGCTTCTGCGCGTCGGCTGTGATCGCCGCGATATCGAAAAGCTGCCCGGTAAAAAAATTCACGCCCGC
>JBDUAE010000132.1:0-5809 GCA_040004805.1 Chthoniobacterales bacterium
GGAATTGCGCGACCAATCGGCCGACGCGATTTCCGGCGCCGGCCAGGGCTGAGGCAAACGCCGTTGATAGCGATCGAAAATCTCTTCGTTAGACTTCGACCCCGTAGCGGCAACCGGAAGATCGAGTTGAAGCGAAGTGCCGCCCGGAATGCAGATTTTTTCGCACACGAGCCAGTCCACTTCCGCGGCCAGCTTCACCGCGCTGTCGGTGACGGTCGCCGGCGGCGTGATTTCCTGGGTGAGGAAAACTTCGTCGTGATAGCCGTAAATCTGGATGTCGCCCGGCTCGACCAGCTTTTGCGGAATAGGCCACTGAATTTCGCCTGCTTTCCATCCCGGCGGCAGCTTCCATTTTATCTCGGTAGGGATGCCGGCATCGCCGGGAAATTTCCAATAAGTATGCCAGCCCGGAACCATCTGCAGCCGCACGCCGACGAGGAAAGACTTCCCCGGCTGCACTGCAGTGGTGTTGGCGAGCAGCTCCGCCCGGACCAATTCGTGCCCTTCATAAACCTGAGCGCCGCTCGGCCTCGGCCACGCGACGAGCAGGATCAGAGCGAGGCCAAGCGCGCGCGACACAGACATCCGTCTATTTAACATTACCACCCATTCGCAGCAACGGAGACGACCGCTCCACCGTCGAGCACGGCGCGTCCCGGCATTCATCCTAGACCCAAAGCCGCCTCGCCCTGATACTTCGTCTCGTTGCAAATAGCATTCTATCAGTCCGAAACGGAGCAACCCCATCCGGAACGCACGCGCGCGATCTTAAGGGCCCATCCCGAAGTCCGGGCGCTTTTTGGTCGCAATCCGGCGACGGGGCTGATCGCGCTTGGCGTCGTTGCAATCCAAACGTCACTCGCTTTTATCTTCGGCCGGCTCGGCTGGAGCTATTGGTGGCTGGGCCTGATCGCAGCGTACTGCATCGGAGCTTTTGCGAATCACTGCACGTACGTGATCATCCACGACTCGGTCCACAATCTCGTCTTCCGAGCGAAGACGTTGAACAAGTTCGTCGCAATTCTGGCGGATTTGCCGAACCTCGTCCCGGGGGCGATTGGCTTCGGCGTTTACCATTTAAAACACCACGCTCACCAAGGCGCGTATGAGTACGACGCCGATATCGCGAGCGGTTGGGAAGCGCGGTTGATCGGAAACAAGTGGTATCGAAAAGCCTTCTGGCTGCTCTTCTTTCCCTTCTTTCAAATCACGCGGCCGCCCCGATTAAAAGCGATCACGATGTGGAACCGCTGGGTCGGCATCAATGCCGTCTGCACCCTCACCTACGATATCGCCATCGTGTATTTCTGCGGTTGGCCGGGTTTTTGTTACCTCGCGCTTTCGTTCTTCTTTTCCATCGGGCTGCATCCGGTCGGCGCGCGCTGGATTCAGGAGCACTACACCCTAGATCCCACGCAGGAGACGTTCAGTTATTACGGGCCAATCAATTTCGTGGCGCTGAATGTTGGCCATCACAACGAGCACCACGATTTCCCTTCGATTCCGTGGAGTCGGCTACCGCAGTTGCGCGCGCTCGCGCCGGAATTTTACGACACGCTTCGCTTCCACACCTCGTGGAGCCGGCTTCTGCTGCAGTTCCTCTTCGATCCGCGCTACACCCTTTTTTCACGCGTCGAACGAGACGCGCCGGCCGCGAAGCCAGCCTACGCCGAGGGATAATTACCGCATCGCGGACAGGCTTTTACTTCTGCCACGACCAGAGTTCCAGGCGGAAAGCGCCACCCTCCACCGCCAGCGCCGCCGCGTAGCCGGGTGCGGGTGTCATCTGCGCGATCGACCAACGATCGATCTCTTTCACTCGCAAACCATCGTTCAGACCGATGCCGTGCGCCTTCAAACGCGCTTCAGTGCAAGTCCAGATCTCGTAGAATTTTCCCGATCGCTCCCCCGCAGGTAGTCGTCTTAATTGCCTCGCGTCCTCAGGCTGGAAAAACTTATCGGCCAGCATCTCGAAAGGGACGTCGCTGCGCATCTGTTCAAGATCGACGCCCAGCTCCCGCTCCCGGGTCACAGCCAGAAGCATTAAATCATAGGAGTGGCTCAGATTAAACCGCAGCCCTCCGGCCTCGCCATCGAGCCGAGGCTTGCCGTGCGCTCCGAGAGCGAAACGAAGTGCACCCGCCTCGATTCCGACGTAACCCGCGAGGATGTTGCGGAGAAGCGCGCGACTGGCGACGAAACGCTCCCGGTCGGCGTGAAAATGAAAACGCCGGGCGCGAGTCCATTCCGTGTCAGAGAGAGCGTGCTCGAGAGTAGGAACCGGGTCGAGCGGGGCTCGCCAAAGATGGACGGTCCCTTCGCCTAACGAGTGCTGGGCGGAGGCCGTTCGCCATTCTGCCGAATTCATACTAGGGACGTGGAAGGTTCGGCTCGCTCGATTAAATCGCGCAGGCACGCGGCGACGACGCCCGCGTGAGCACGGATGTAGGAAAGATGATCGCCCGGGACGACATGCACCTCCAGACCACCGGTTTCGACTTCGTCCCAACCGAGGTGTCCCCGTTCTTCAAATGCGACCTCATCGATCAAGAGGGTCACCGTGCCGGTGTATGGACCTGGCGAGTGTTGCATCAAGACCTTCGGGTAATTTTCGACGAGTTTGCGCTCCTGTAGAATGGCGACGGCGTGATTGCCATCCGCGGCGATGCTGCGGCGATGTTGTGCGCGCCCGACCGTGCGGCGCCAGATGTACTCAAACTGCTCGCGAACCGGGAGCTGCTTCAGGTTCTCGAGGTGCTCGCGCGTCGGTTGCGCGACCCGCATCTCCCAAAAACGTTCGCGTTTTTGTTGGTTCATGATGCGAACATATTGCCGCACCATATCCGCCGTCGGGCGATCCGTATCCAGCAGTACGAGCAGGGCGACTTCTTCGCCCGCGGCGACGAGTTGTCGTGCCATTTCGTAGGCGACGATTCCACCCACGCACTCGCCGCCGAGGAGATACGGCCCATGCGCTTGGAACGCCCGCACTTCGGCTAGATAATCGGCGGCCATTTCTTCCACATTGTCGTGTGGTTTAGAACCGGCATTCGCGCCGCGTGCTTTCAATCCATACAGCGGCAGGTCGCCGCCCAACTGCCGGGTTAAATTCGCGTAAACCAGAAACTCGATCTCACCGCCCCAACCTCCGGCAACAAGGAAAAACGGACGGCGCTCCGGTGCTCCTTTTTGAATGCAAACGAGACTGCGTTCCGTCACAACCGGCGCCGCAGTCGGCATTTTGGCGGCAATGAATTCGACCAAGCCCGCGATCGTCGGCGTATCGAAAAGCTGTCGCGCCGGGACCTCGACGCCATATTTTTCGCGAATGCGGCCCATGAGTTGGATGGCGAGGAGCGAGTGCCCGCCCAAATCAAAGAACACTTCGTCGACGCCGATTTCGTCAATTCCGAGAACGTCTTTCCACGTGTCGGAGACAAACTGTTCGATTTCGTTTTCCGGAGAAACCGGTGTCCCTCCGATGCTGCGCGAATTGCGGTGGGAGCGATCCAGGGACGGCGTTTTGCCGACCCTGAGCGATTCGAGTTTGACCCATTGCCGGACCCTCGCATCGAGGCTTCCGGTGGAAATGATGAGCTGGCCGCCACGCTTGAGCGTCAGCGCCGTGGCCATCGCCTGCATCGCTTCGTCGCCCGTCATCCCGAGTTCCTCCAGTGTCTTCCCGGGACCGGCTTGTCCCCAGATATTCTCGCGAGTGCGCCACACGTCCCAGTTCACGCTGAGCCAGGGAATTTGACCTTCGCGGCTGCGCAGCCGGGCAAAGGTATCGAGGTAAATGTTCGCTGCCGAATACGCAGCCTGCCCGATGCCTCCGAGAATCGAACTCAGCGACGACATGAGCAGGCAAAAGTCGAGCGTCTTCCCCGCGAGCAAGCTCTCCAGCACGAGCAAGCCGCGCACTTTGGATTGAAAATGCAGATCGCCGAACGCCCGATCGCTGGTACCGATTTCGCCATAGCCAGCATCGCCGATGACTCCGGCTGCGTGAATGACACCATGCAGCGCGCCGAATTGCCGTTCCGCCTGTTCGATCACGTTGTGCATTGCGCTCTGATCCTCTGCGCTGGCACTCAAATACAGGACGATGCCACCCCGGCTTTCGATGTCGTTAATGTGGCCAATCCTCCGGGTGATCGGATCATCCGGATGTTTTTCACCCCATGCGGCCCACGATTCGCGGGGCGGCAGGTGTGAACGTCCCACCAAGATCAACTTGGCCCGGTAGTTCTTGGCCAAATGGTGCGCGATCTCCCGTCCCACATTCCCGAGCCCGCCCGTGATCAAATAAACTCCGCCTTCCCGGAAAATGGGAACGAACGCGCCGGGTCGTGGCAGGTCGGCAGGCTCGTAAGTTTGCACCCAACGCTGCGCGTTGCGATGGGCCACGAACATTTCCGAATCAGCGTCGCAAATCTCCCCGACAAGTTGATCGATCGCCTGCTCGTTCAGTCGCCCGCTTCGCGGCAATTCGAGATCGATGCTCTTCGTGACCACGTTCGGCAATTCCTGCGGAATGACCAGACACGGACCCAGCAGCGTGGATTTTTCCGGTCGCAATTCTTCCGCGCCAGACACGTCCTGAACCTGGTTGGACAAGGCGAACAGCCGCAATTCTCCACCGAGATTCTGTTTGGCCAGCGCCTTCGCCAGAAAAACTAAACTGTAAAATCCTGCCTCTTGCGCGTCGGCAAAATCAGCCGACATCGTTGCGCCGTTTTGGGTGATGCCCCACGCGTGGACGATTCCCCCGAGCCTCAATCCGCGCTCCGTGAGCAGGGTTAAAAGTCGCTCATAGTCTTCGGCTGCACCCGGCGCGACGATGAATTCATTCGCCCCAACCTTCTTGAATTCTCGGCCCGCACGAACCGTCGCGACCTCATGCCCCGCCGTGCGGAATCGTTCGACGACTTCGGAATTCACTCCGCATTCATCCATGAAAAAGAGCCACACGCCCTTGCCGTTGAGTCGTCCGGAGAGTTCACCAGGGCCAACTGACTTCACCAGCGTTCGCTTCCAAGACGGCACGTAAAACCATTCCGCAGGATTCGGATTCTTGTGAATCGCCCCGGAGTTCGATGGCACAGGAGCCGCGGTCGCAGCAGCGTCCAGCCAGTAAATCTGACGCTCGAATGGATAGGTCGGCAGCGAGATTTTCCGGCACGATTTACCGCCGTGTAGATTTTCCCAGCGCAGCCTCATTCCGCAAAGCCACAGCCGCCCCGCACTCGCGAGCAGGACTTCCTCGTCCGGCTGCGATTCATAGGAATGGCGCAACGACGCGATCGCGGTAGAAGAAATGTTCGACGGTTTGGCAGGATGCTGCTGCGCCAGAATGCCAATGGTCCGGCCCGGCCCGGCTTCGAGCAAAATCGGGTCTGCAGTCTTCCAGAGCGTTTTCAGGGCGTCGTCGAAGCGAGCAGTATGACTCAGGTGTCGCGCCCAGTAATCGGGACTGGTCGCATCAGCCGCGCTCATCCACTGCCCTGTGACATTCGAGATGAAAGGAATGCGCGGCGCGTTGAGGCGAATCTTGCGGACCTCGTCGGCAAAGGCGGGCACGATTGGATCGAGCAAACGAGAGTGAAATGCGTGCGTGTTTTGCACGGGCCGGTGCATTACGTCGCGGGCGGTGAGCGCGGCTGCAAATTCCTCGACCGCGTTCGGCGGGCCGGCGATCACGCATAGACTTGGGCCATTGATGAGCGCAATGAAGAGGCCGCTCGGAAGTTGGGCCTGAAGTTCGGATTCCGGAAGGGTCACCGCGAGCATCTTCGCGGGCGGAAGTTGG
>JBDUAE010000528.1:0-1748 GCA_040004805.1 Chthoniobacterales bacterium
CGCAATCGCGATTCGGCACATAGACCGTTCCATCTGGCGCCACCTTGACGTGGCCGTGAATGCCGGTGCACTGCGCCGCGTTGTAGATCGGCGTGCCCGCGCCGAAGGTCGTTCCGCCATCATCGCTCCGCGCGCAGAAAGACGCCGCGACATCCTGCGAGCAATAATAGACCGCATTCGGATAGACGGTCGGAAGAAGCGGCGCATGATAAGGACCGGCCCCGATCGTCTGGTGATCCACCCCCGAAGGAATACCGCCGCCCTGGCTCGGCAGATAGGTCACGCCGTCGTCATCCGTCGTGAAAGTGATGCTGTCCTGCCCGGTCAATTGCGAGACGAAGGTGCGATTCGGCGTCGTGTCCCCCGGCAGGCGGATGTGATCGGTGAAGAGGATCGGATCGAGCGAAACCGCCGCGGGCGCGTTCGTATTCGTCCAGGTATCGCGCGCCGGCGAAGAGCAATCATCGAAGCCCACCCGGATGGCTGCGAACGAAGCCAGATACATGACCTTTCCGGTCAGCCAATTTACCCCGATCGACGGCTCGCCGCCGTTGAAGGAGTTCGTCGGTGGCGGATTGTAATTTTGGTAGCGCGGCGTCCCGCTCCCGCTTCCCGGAGTGGCAGAAGGTGTCGGCGTCGGCGTTGGTGCCGGGCAAGTGCAGCTGGCGTGTCCTACCAGAGTGTAGGCCGGGGTCGTTCCCGTTACAGTGGTTGTATCAATCCCCGCCAGCAGTCCAGTTCCCGCCGCGCCCACCAAAAGCTGCGTCTGCCCTTGGATGGTCGTGATTGCCTGACCCACCGTCGGATTGCCGACCTTGCTGTTCGCGACCGTGATCTTGATCGTGCCATCCGCGGTAAAGCTGCCGTCATCCGCCGTCCCGAGCGTAGTGGATGTGGTGCCGACCGTGCCGTAGCCATAGGTGACGTTGCCGTTCTGGTCGCTCGTCATTTCCACGAAATAAGCGGTGACCGAAGCTGGGAGCGTGGGCGGGACAAAGTTTACCTTCCAGTGGCCATTCGCCGGCACGGAAGCCAGGTCTGTCACCTTGATCGTGAAAACGAGCTTGTTTAGGCCGTCCGCAAAACAGGGCTCCGCGATCGAGACCGAGCGCAGATCGAGCTGTGTGTTTGCCGGCGCACCGGTCTGATCCCCCGCCGGATCGGTCACGATGAGCGTTCCCGGCAGCGTACAGGTGGGCGGATCGACTAGGGGTACCGCTTTGCCTGCACCTTCCGTGGCGAGACCGGCGTCGGGACCGGAGATCAGCTGGAGGCCGCGCCCATTTCTTGCCGCGCCCACCGCGAGTCCGCTCAGGCTGAAGGTCAGAAGGAGGCCAGCGAGCGCGAGGAGAAGGCTGGCCATTGAAAGGCGGTGTTTCGTGAAATATTTCATAAGGCTAAGGGGCAGCTGTGGTTGACTGTCGGGCGCAGATGTGGTTCGAGTCTGACTCCCTTGGCGGTTGTCTTTTCGCTGAATTTTCTTGCGGCTTTCTCCGCCGAACGAGCAATTTAACGGCGAGACTGCGGCGGCGGCGTGAATTTGACGGGACGGCGGTCGCCTCTTTCCCCAGCGAGATTATGAAGCTGACCCTCTCGGCATCTCGCCCCTCTGTCGGGAACAAAGCCCTCTTTTGCGGTTTCGTTCGACGGCGGTGGTAAAAGAAATGCCGTCCGTGGCGAGGAATTCAACGATGCCGCCACGGACTGGGACTGCCAAAATCGACCGTGCTCCCGGATAACCTCAAATC
>JBDUAE010000529.1:0-1744 GCA_040004805.1 Chthoniobacterales bacterium
TCGACCGAGGTCGCGCCGTAACCGCTCTCCCAGATGAGATCGCCGGCCGCTTCCATCAACTTCTCTTTGGCGTCACTGACTCTTGGCACGCCGGAACAATTGGGGTAACTAAACCGATCGGTCAACTATTATTTTCACTCGGCTGCTTGGACGCGATCCACTTCATCGCTTTGTCGGCTAATTTATCGAAAGCGGTGACGGCTAATTCGAGATGCTCTTCTTTGGTGTCTTCGATTTTGTTGTGGCTAAGGCCGTGCAGGCTTTGCACGAACATCATGATGGTGGGGACGCCGGCGCGGGCGACTTCGGCAGCATCGTGGAGCGGGCCAGAGGGTAATCGATGAGGTTTCGCGCCAGCGGCGGCGATCGCTTCATCGGCGAGGGCGATGAGATGATCGTGGAACGGGATGGGCTCGATGTTCCAAAGGCGTTCCCAGCTCACGGTGACGCCGGCTTCCCGGGCAAAGCGTTCGCTGGCAGTGCGCGCTTCGGCGAGCATGCGGGCGAGGGCGGGGGCGACGAGATGGCGTTGATCGAGGGTGATGCGGCATTCGGCGACGACACTGGTGACGATGCCCGGCTTAGTGATGCAAGAGCCGATGGTGCAAACGCCGCCGTTGCGCTCGGCGATGGCATAAATCTCCGGGCTCATTTTGGCGGCAGCGAGAAAGGCGTCTTTGCGGCGATTCATAGGCGTGCTGCCGGAGTGGGCGGCTTGGCCGTGGAAAGTGATGGCGTGACGTTCGACGCCAAAGGTGCCGAGGACGGTGCCTAACGGAAGGTCGAGATCGAGGAGGACGGGCCCCTGCTCGATGTGGAGTTCGAGATAGGCGGCAGCGTTTTCCAATTCCTTTCCGCAATCTTTCACGCGTTCGAAATCGATGCCGTGCTGCTTTAGCGCATCGGGCAGGGTCACGCCGTCGCGATCTTTCAAGACGCGCGCTTCGTCGAGGTCGAGATTGCCCGAGCAGGCGGAAGAACCGAAAAGGCTCCTCCCGAAGCGGGCGCCTTCTTCATCGGCCCAATCGACGAGGCGGACCGTGACGGGCGGACGGCCTCCGTATTGCGCGTGAATGCGGCGGAGAATCTCGAGACCGGCCAGAGTATTGAGGCAACCATCGAGCCAGCCTCCGTTCGGCACGGAATCGATGTGGCCGCCGATGAGGAGCGCTTTTTCGGAGACGCCGGGGAGCGTCATCCAGAGATTACCAGCGGCGTCGCGATGGGTTTCGGCGGGGATTTTCTCGGCTTTTTGCTGCAGCCATTCCCGGGCGCCGGCCCAGAGTCCGGTAAAAGCGACCCGCTGCGCGCCATGGTCGTCGCCGGTAAGAGCGCGGAGTTCCTTTAGTTCGACGACGGTGCGCTTGGGATCGAGCATAAAAGGTCAGTCGCGGGGGGCGGGGTTGGTGGTGACGGTTTCGCCGCCGGCGGCGATGGAATCGAGTTCCCAGAGTAGCCAATCGTCGTTCGTGACGTAGCGCTTGAGCTTGTTATCCCAGCGTTTCGGCACTTCCTGCGCGAGCTTTTCGAGGAAGGGCAGGAGCGGATTTTGCGGCGGATGTTTCGCTTCGCGCTCGTCCATCGGGATGGGTTTCCAATTAAACCGCTCGATGTATTCGCTAAACCCGAAGCCATCGAAGAAATTACCGCTGCCGATCAGCGGCATGTACCAGAGGCTGGGAATGGCGCGCGGGTTGGGCTTGATCGGGACTTCGTTCGCGAGTTTTTCGAGGAGAGCCGCGCC
>JBDUAE010000133.1:0-5779 GCA_040004805.1 Chthoniobacterales bacterium
GCGCCCGCGCGTTTCAGCGAAGTCATGATTTCCAGCACCGCCGCGCGTTCTTCGAAGACACCCGCCGCTGCGCCCGCTTTCACCATCGCGAATTCACCGCTCACATGATAGGCCGCGGTCGGTTTGCCAAACCGTTCCCGCACCCGCCACAGAATATCCAGATAGGGCAACGCCGGCTTCACCATCAAAATATCGGCGCCCTCCTCCACATCCAGCGCCGCCTCGCGCAAGGCTTCCGCTGCATTCGCCGAATCCATTTGGTAGCTGCGTCGATCGCCAAACTGCGGCGGACTCTCCGCCGCCTCGCGAAACGGACCGTAAAAGTTCGAGGCAAACTTCACCGCGTAACTCATGATCCCCGTCCCGGAAAATCCCGCGCCGTCCAGCGCCTCCCGGATCGCCCCGATCCGGCCATCCATCATGTCGCTCGGCGCCACCAGGTCCGCGCCCGCGGCGGCGTGCGACACTGCCGCGCGCGCCAAGATTTCCACTGTCTCATCGTTCAAGACTTGGAAACGCTCGCCATCTCGCTGCGTCATTCCGCAGTGGCCGTGGCTCGTGTATTCGCAAAGACAAACATCCGTCATCACCAGTAGGTCCGGACAGGCCGCCTTGATCGCGCGCACCGCCTGCGGCACGATCCCGTGCTCAGCGTAGGCGCCGCTCGCTTCCTCATCTTTTCGCGCCGGAATTCCGAAAAGCAGTACCGCCTGCAAACCCAGTTCCCACGCCCGCTTTGCCTCCGTCGCCGCCTCCGCCACCGAAAGCTGGAAAACACCCGGCATACTCTTGATCTCGCGCCTCCCCTCCACCTTCTCGCTCACGAAGAGCGGCAGGATGAAATCGTGCGGCGTCAGCCGAGTCTCGCGCACGAGATTTCGTATAGCCGCCGATTGCCGCAAACGCCGCGGCCGATGCACTAGTTTCCTCACTCGCCGAGGGTAAACGGTCGCCTCCGGCGTCGCAAGCCTCGGTCCGGGAAGGCGCGCCGTACTCATCGATAGCCCGTCGTGGTTCCCTTCTTTTGAGGTTAAACGAACCTCCCTTCTTCGCGGTATCGAGCCACGCAAGACGCATACCTAACGAAATCCCTTGCACGCATTATCGGCATCGACTTCGATATTCCAGCTTGTCGAAAGCGAGACGAGTCAGATAGCCTTTGCCTTCGTGAAACCACCTCCCAACTCGGGTCTTGGCTGCACTGTATAATAACGTTATGCCGCCTGTTACAGGAGCGTCGGACACGCCATTCGCATCGGAGAATGATCCGGCGACGTGTGAGCGCTGCGGCGCGAGCATTCGTGTGGCAGACGGCGTTTGTCTCCGTTGCATGCTCCAGGCCGGCGTCGATTCGGAGGAAGAAGCATCGGAAGAAGAATTGCAGGAGGGTCTGCTCGAAGCGGACGCGATTCCGGATACGTCGTGGCGTCTGGGTAATTACGAGATCCTAGACGAGATCGGGCGCGGAGGGATGGGCGTTATCTACCGGGCCCGGCAACGACATTCCCGGCGCATCGTCGCGCTGAAACGGGTGCTTAGTTCCCATGCCGGGAATTACGAATGGAAAGAGCGCTTCCGTCGCGAAGCGCAGGCCGCAGCCAGCCTCGACCATCCAAACATCTTGCCGATTTATGAGGTGAGCGAAGGCGAGGATGGCTTGCCTTTTTTTAGTATGAAATGGGCGACGGGTGGCAGCCTGCGTGAGGCGGGCCCATCCTTGCGGGAAGACATCCGTGAGTGTGTGCGTTTGATGGCTAAAGTGGCGCGCGCGATGGATTATGCCCATAAGCTCGGAGTTCTGCATCGCGATCTTCAGCCGGGTAATATCCTGCTCGACTCGCGGGGCGAGCCGATGGTTTGCGATTTCGGCCTGGCGAAATGGCTAAACGGCAGCAGCGACCTCACGGCAACCCTGACCACCTTTGGCACCCCCGGATATATCGCCCCGGAACAGGCGGATGGCCCGGCGGCGGATCTGCAACCGGCCGCGGACATCTACAGTCTCGGTGCCGTTCTCTTCAATTTGCTGGCGAACCGTCCGCCATTTATCGGGGACAACGCCCTTTCGGTCATCCGACAGGCAGCCACTTCGGACGCGCCGAAATTACGCGCGATCATGCCCGGCCTACATCGCGATTTGGAGACGATCGTGGCGCATTGCCTCGAGCGCGAGCCAGATGCGCGTTATCAGACGGCGGGAGATTTGGCAGACGATCTCGAGCGCTGGATCGAGTCGCGGCCAATCGTGGCCCGGCCGGTTTCAATCACGACGCGTATTTGGCGCGGATCGCGCCGCCACCCGGCCTGGTTAGGCGCGGCTGCGGCTGGGCTTTTGCTAGGCGGAATCATCACCTCGCAGTGGAACGGCCGCAGCGCCATCGCCTCAGGATCGGCTCTGGCCGACACCAGCATCGCGGTGCTCCCTTTCGAGAATTTCTCTCCTGACGCAGGTGACACACTCGTGGGCGACGTCATGCAGGATAATATCCTCACGAGCTTGGCCAAGGTCTCGCATCTCCGGGTCATTAGCAGGAGCAGCGTCCGCGATTACAAACCCAATTCGCCGCGTAATCTCGCGGAAATCGCGCGGACGCTAGGAGTGCGAAATTTACTGGAAGGCAGCATTCATCGCAGCGGCGAGCATTTTCGGATCAACGCCCGCCTCACCGATATGAAAACTGGAATCCAGATTTGGGCCGAGCAATTCGAACGCAACCCCATGGATATTTTCGCGGCCCAGGGTGAGATTGCGCAAGCGATCGCCGATCAACTGCGTGCTCGTCTCTCCCCCGCGGAAAAGGCCGCGATTTCGCAGCCACCCACGACCGATCCAAAGACGTACAACCTTTACAGCGACGCGCGCGAATTAGTGGACGGCGCGATGGCGACGAAAGACGCGGCCGCCAGTTTGGAAAAGGCGGTTGGCTTGCTGGACGAAGCGACCCGGCGCGACCCAAACTTTATTGGCGCCTACTGCGAATTGGCGCGAGCGCATGAGACGCTTTTCTGGAACGAGATGGATCAAACTCCGGAACGGCTCGCCCTCGCGAAAGAGGCCCTCGATCGCGCCGTGAAACTCGGGCCCGATATGGGGGAGACGCATCTGGCGCGGGCCCGTTATCAATACGTGGCTTTTCGCGATTACGATGGCGCGCAGCGCGAATTGGAGATGGCGCGCCGCTCCTTGCCTAACGACTCCAGCTTGCTCGTCCTGCAAGGCTTGGTCAGCCGCCGGCAAGGTCGCTGGGACATAGCCTTGCGCGATCTGCGTCGCGCCCTTGAGATCGACCCGCGCAATCCTGGAGTCGTCCGGGCTTTGGCCGATACCCTGCTTGAGATGCGGCAGTACAACGCCATGGAGAAAGTCGTGAAGACTGCGCTCGCCGCGGTGCCTGCCCAAGCCCTCGTCTTCTACGCGAAACTGGCCGATTGCTACCTCGCACGCGGCGATCCCAAGAGCGCGCAGGCGATCATTGATCGCGCCCCACCCAACGCCGGTGCCGCCGGCTACCAGGCTTATTATCGCTTCACCACTGCGCTCTATTTGCGCGATTACGCCGCAGCCGAAAAAGCGATCGCTGGCACCGCGAACATTCCGGATTCCTTCCGCGGCCCGTTCTGCCCGCAGGTCTGGTTCAAGGGCCTCATCGCGCACGCGCAAGGCGATGAAGCAGGCGCAACCATCGCCTTTCGCGAGGCGCAGCAGCTACTCCTTACCGCCTGGGGCGAACACCCGAGAGATCCCACGCGCCTCAGCATTCTGGCGCAAATCGATGCTGCTCTTGGCCAAAAAGATCTAGCCATCACCCGCGCCCAAGAGGCCCTCGCGGCGCGCCCCCTCGTCCGGGACTCGGTCGACGCACCCATGCTGTCGGCTAATTTAGCGCTCGTCTACGCCTGGAGCCGCGATCTCGATCACGCCTTCCAGGAATTGGAGAAGATCGGACGGCAACCCGGCGGTCCCTCCTATGGCGATCTCCTGCTTAACCCCCGCTGGGACTGCCTCCGCGGAGATCCGCGCTTTGCTGCGATCCTGAGTTCGATGCGGCCGCAAGACTAGCCTTCGTTAGGCCAGCGCGGCGCCAATCAAGACGACGGCCCCGCAACGGCGGCCCAAGTCTCGTTAGGCCCGGCCCATCAGCTCGCGCAGCACGAAGGGCAGAATGCCGCCGTGCCGGTAGTAGTCGATCTCGATCGCGGTATCGATCCGCAGCTTTGCCGGCACCGATTCCTTGCTGCCATTCGCGCGTGTGATCTCAAGCGTCACCATCTGCCCGGGCTGGATGTCATCCGACAATCCCGTGAGGCTGAATGTTTCCGAGCCTTCGAGCCCGAGCGTTTTCGCGCTGGTGCCTTCGGCGAATTGCAACGGCAACACGCCCATCCCGACCAGATTAGAGCGATGAATTCGTTCGAAGCTCGTAGCCACGACCGCTTTCACACCTAACAAACGCGTCCCTTTTGCCGCCCAATCGCGGCTCGAACCCGTGCCGTATTCACTCCCCGCCAGAATGATGAGCGGCGTCTTCGCTTCCGCGTATTTCATCGCCGCGTCGAAGATCGACATCTGTTCGCCGCCGGGCTGAAATGTGGTCACGCCGCCTTCCACTCCGGGCACCATCAGATTCTTGATCCGCACGTTGGCAAAGGTGCCGCGGGTCATGACGAGATCGTTCCCGCGTCGGCTGCCGTAGCTATTGAAATCCTCCGGCTTGATCCCGCGCGACTGTAAATACTTGCCCGCCGGGGAGCTCGCCTTGATCGCACCCGCAGGCGAAATGTGATCGGTCGTGACCGAATCGCCAAAGATGCCGAGCGGTCGTGCCTCGCGGATATCGGAGATGTGGCCGGGCTCCATCCCGAAGTTTTCGAAGAAGGGCGGGTCGTGGATATAATCGCTTTCCTCGTCCCACTCGTAGACGTCGCCCGTGCTCGAAGAGATCTCGTTCCACTTCGGATTCTGATCGGCGAAATCGCGATAGAGCGTGCGGAAGACCTCGGGCGTGAGCGCGGATTGCATCGCGTCGCGAATTTCTGCGAGGGTCGGCCAGAGATCGC
This sequence comes from Chthoniobacterales bacterium, assembly GCA_040004805.1. Taxonomy (GTDB): domain Bacteria; phylum Verrucomicrobiota; class Verrucomicrobiia; order Chthoniobacterales; family UBA10450; genus JACCTI01. The sequence goes on from JBDUAE010000133.1 coordinate 5,059, forward strand.
GCAGAAAAACATCGGCGCCGTTTTTGTCCTGCCCAAGCACATCGCGCGAGAGATCGAGATCGACCCGGCCGGCGAGCGCGAACGCCACTACCAACGGCGGCGACATGAGGAAATTGGCTTTGATGTTTTGGTGCACGCGCGCTTCGAAATTGCGATTACCGGAGAGAACGGACGCGGCCACGAGATCGTATTCGTTGATCGCTTGCTCGATCTTCGGATGGAGCGGACCGGAGTTGCCGATGCAGGTCGTGCAACCGTAGCCGACAATGTTGAACCCGAGCTGGTCGAGATATTCCTGCAAACCGGTTTTCGCCAGATAATCGGAGACAACACGCGAGCCTGGCGCGAGCGAAGTCTTGACCGCGGGATCAATCGTTAGGCCACGCTCGACGGCTTTCTTGGCCAGCAAACCGGCGGCGAGCATGACGCTGGGGTTGCTCGTGTTGGTGCAACTGGTGATGGCGGCAATCAGCACGCTGCCGTGTCCGATCCGGCTCTGGCCGCGATGGAACATTTCTGGCGCGCCGGCTGGCATCTCGTCGACTGGATCGGGCGTGGGGCGGTTCGAGACCATCTCCACTTTATTTCGTTCATCGCCCGGCTCGATGCCCTGGTCCTGCCGGTCGGACGAGACCATCGGCTCTTCGTGCGGCGGCGTGCCGTTGAGCTGGACGAGGTGATGTTTTCCGAGATCGCCATTCGATTTGCCGTAGCCGCCATC
>JBDUAE010000134.1:0-5773 GCA_040004805.1 Chthoniobacterales bacterium
GCTCGCCCAGATAGAGCTGACGGCTGATCGGATCGTTAATGAGAAAATCTTTCGTTCCTTCGCTTTCCACTCGTCCTTCGAAAATCAAATACGCCCTGTCCACGATCGAGAGCGTTTCCCTCACGTTATGGTCAGTGATCAAAATCGCGAGCCCGGACTTCCGCAGATTCACCACGATCTGCTGCACATCGTAAACCGCGATCGGATCCACACCGCTAAACGGCTCGTCCAGCATCAACAAGGTCGGATTCGTCACCAACGAACGCGCAATCGTCAGCCGTCGCTTCTCCCCGCCGCTTAGGGTCAGAGCCGTATTCTTCGCGATCTTCTCGATCCCGAACTGGTGCAACAACTCATCGCAACGTTGCCGGCGCTCGTATTTGGAAAGCGGGAGCGTCTCCAGAATCGCCAGAATATTTTGCTCCACCGTGAGCTTGCGGAAAATTGATTCTTCCTGCGGCAAATACCCCATCCCCAGACGCGCGCGCCGATGCATCGGATAATTTGTCACGTCCGTGCCCGAAAAGAGGACCCGGCCACTATTGGGCCTAACCAATCCTACGATCATGTAAAAACTGGTGGTCTTCCCCGCGCCGTTCGGTCCCAGCAAACCCACAATCTCGCCCGCGCGGACGTTGATATTGACCCCGTTCACAACGGAGCGGCCGTCGTAAATTTTCACCAACTCCTCTGTGGCGAGCACGGTCTCGGCAGGCGCGTTCGTCCGTGTCAACGTAGACAGCGGCGCAGTCGGAGCGGCAGTGGCGGCCTTCCCGTTCATGGTTTCGGTGGCGCTTGGGCCTTCGGGTCTGGCGACGGTTCCTGCCGTATTTCCGTCCGGCTCGGGCCGCGAGTCGTCAGTTGTCCGCTCTGGTTGATCACCATCACCGTCTCAGGACTCGTCGCCACGTGCGTATTCAATCCGCTCTGCACCCGCGGAGTGCCACTCAATTCCACGTTGCCATCGTTCGTCGTGTAAACGGCGCGATCTGCACGGCCAACCGTCCGCACCGGCGCCGCCCCTGCTTCGCCCGGCGCGTCGCGCACCATCGCCACGTTACCTTCAGCGATCGCCTTCTCGAGCCCGCTTTGCTTTCCGCGCGCGAGATAAACCGTTAATTTATCCGCCTGCAGATTGAAGCGCGGGTCCTTCACAATCACCTGACCGGTAAATGTCCCGACGTATTCCTTGGAATTGAAGTCAGCTTCATTCGAATAGATTTCCGTCGTGACCGGCTGGCTCGAGGCCGCGAGAAAATTTCCACCGGGCACCGTCGGTTGTTTCTTCTTTGTCTCCGCCGTCGCCTCTTTTTTTGACGGAGATGGTGTGGCTTCAGCCGGAGAAACCAGCGCGCTCGGAGCCGCGCCCTGCGCCTGCAATTTCCCGCTCCAGCTTCCCGCCAACAGCAGTACGCCCGCGAGGATGTACCTCATTTAGTTTTCTTCTCCAGGACGCTGGCTTGATTTGTGAGCACCATCTTTACGTTACCGACGAGCAGACCCTTGCGGTCCTTGGTATCAAATTTCAAGGTGTCGCCGCTAATGGTAAAATCCACCCGCCGGATCGTGCTTCGCTCCTGCGAGGTAATAATGCGTGTATTCAAGTCCAGGATCGATGTCGGCATCTCAACCGAGAGGTCGGGCGTATTTTCCGGAGTGTAGGTCGTCAATTTCACCCCGGTAAACTTCACGTGCTCGGTGTCAATCCGTTTTGCCAACGCCGCTTCGAAGCGCGCCTGCAATTCGCCCTTCAAATTATAATCCGGCAAGACCAATCCCTTCGCCTCATGTCCGATCGGGAGCGGGATCCCCGTCAGCCCCGGACTGCTCGCTGGCTTCACGCCACGAGGGTGCGGCGTCACCTTCGGTTCAGCCGCCATCGCCGCTGACCCGAGAATCCCGACGACGATAAATGCCGCGAAAGCCCTCGATTTTCGAGAGCAACCGCTACGAAACGGCCGCATGAATAGCTCTAAACACGCGCAGGTGCTTCGGCAAATGCTTTAGCGGAATCTGGTTCGGACCATCGGAGAGCGCGCGCGCCGGATTTTCGTGCACTTCCATGAACAAACCGTCGCAACCAGCGGCCAGCGCCGCCCGCGCCAGGACCGGCGCCAGAATGCTGTCCCCCGCGGTGGAATCACCCGCTCCACCGGGCCGCTGCACCGAATGGGTCGCATCAAAAATTACCCGATACCCCGCTTCGCGAATCCAGAAGAGCGAACGCATGTCGGCGACGAGATTATTGTAGCCAAAAGTTGTCCCACGTTCCGTGAAGAGAAATTTCTCGTTCCCGAATGCGCTCAACTTCTCCGCAATATTCCGCACCTCCAGCGGTGCCAAGAATTGTCCTTTCTTCACATTCACCACGCGTCCGGTCTCTGCCGCCGCCTTCAGCAAATCGGTCTGCCGACACAGGAACGAAGGAATTTGCAGCACATCGATCACCTCACCCGCCACCTCCGCTTCTGCTGGCGAATGAACATCCGTCGTCACCGGTATTTTTAGTTCCGCTCCGATCTCCGCCAGCAACGCACAACCTTCCTCCACTCCGATCCCGCGAAAGGAACGCACCGAGGTTCGATTCGCCTTGTCGTATGAAGCTTTAAAAATAAACGACACGCCCTCTCCCACACAGATTTCGTGAATGCGCCGCGCCATCCGCCAGACGAATTTCTCCGACTCGATCACGCAAGGCCCCAGAATGAACGCCGGCGCTTTCCCGCCGAGCATGACGTTACCAATCTTCAGAGGCTTTATTTTCATATCCGGACTCACCGCCTGTCATCCTGAGCCGCGCAGACGGCCGAAGGATCACCCAATATGTGCACGATCAAACGCGTAAGGCGAACGTGTTCCGAAGCGTCAGATTCCCCGGTCGTCTACGCGACTCGGGATGACGCTCGCAGGCGGATCGCAGCAACAACATCGTAAACCGCGAAGGGCAGATAGAGGATCGCGAAAAAAACAAGTGCCAGGCCGTGCATTCCCAAGAGATAGAGTGGCCAGGAATCCGAGAGCAGACTTAAAAGCGAAAACGCTTCCGGTTTGTGCAGGAGGAAACCGTAGTTCACGCCGGTCACGAGATCGACCGCCAGCGCTACCACGAAATAAAGCTCCGACCAAAGGAACGCGCGCACGATCGAACGCGGAGAAGGACGCAACTGGCGCGTCAGCATTAAGAACACCACGCCGATGATGATCCCACTATGCGCGATGAAGAAACTCAGAAACCGCAGATCGGGAAAACCAAAACGCAGATTAGGCGTCAAGACCGCCTGAAGCGTTCCCCCGATTCCCCAAAAATAAGCGACATCAAACCAGCGCCGATTACCGGACACGAGCGCCACCATCATCACCACCATCGCCCAATCGCAGAGTTGCATGGGTAAGATTTGTTGCCACGCCAGCTCGCCCAAATGCCGGATAAAGAGCAGGTAAACGAGATAGTTCCCGAGCAGGATCACGCAGAGTCCGTACGCCACCGTCCGTGCGACCGCGCACGATTGACTCCGCCTAACAAGTGCCGCCAAAACGAACGGGAGCGTTGCCGTTAGAAAAATAACAACCAGATGCTCGACGCTAAAAGCGTGGAATTCCGGCGGCGCCTGCATGGTTCCCTCCTGTCGGCTGTTTGCTCAGCGGATGATCCAGAGATTGCACGGAATCACGTCTGTGACCCAGGCAATGTGAGCAGGAATTCCATCCGATTCTCCAGTCGCTTCCACCGGTACCACCAGCAAATCCGCCTCCACCGTCTGGACAAAATCCGAGGCCGCGAAACCGGTATTGCTGCGCAAACAGCGAGCATCGATCGGCACTTCCGTCGCGCCTGCGTTCTCGATGAAATCCTCCAGCGCTTTCTCTTCCTCTTCCAGAGTGCGCGCAATTGGCTCGTCGCCGGACGTTTTTTGGTTCGCCTGCAACGTCGCGCGCGCGGCATCGAAGGAAGAATAAACCCGGAGCACGTAAAGGCTTTCGCTGCCTTCCGACTCCGCCAACCGCATGGCCCGCTGCAAAGAGCCGCGCGCGTGCGCGGAGTAACCCGGAACATAAAACGCGATGCGGCGCAGCGGCTTCGGCGCACGCTCCGGTTTCGTGAAAAGCATGACCGAGCACTTGGCTTCTCGCACCAGAACCCGCGCCACGTTTCCAAGAAACGAGCGCAGCACCATCGTGCGCTCGAGGGCACCGGCGATGAGCAGCTCTACCTCGCTTTCACGCGCTGCCTTCAAAATCGAATCCGCCGGCGGCCCGTCTTGATAATGAATCAGCGAATTAGCCGGCAACCCGATCTCTGCCAGTGCGACCGCAAAACGCTGATCCGTCTCCGCGGTCCGTGCGCCCACGTAGATCAGGTGCAGCTCCGCGCCAAACCGGTCGCGCACGCGTTTGGCTTCCGCCAGGACCTGTTCGAAGCGGGGGGAAAACGTGCTCGCGACCGCAATTTTTCGATAGGAGACAGCGTCCATGAGTGGCGTGCGCCTTATCCTCTCGGGTCCACGCCGCTTCGGCAACTAATTCAGCGTTGGACGCGGCCCGGAGGCCGTTCAACGTTCCCGCCTTATGCGACGCGCCATCTATCCCGGCAGCTTCGATCCAGTGACAAACGGCCATCTGGACGTGATCGAACGCGCCTGCAAACTCTTCGACGAAGTCATCGTAGGGGTCGCCGTTAACGATCAGAAGCAGCCGTTTTTCTCGCTGGAGGAGCGCCTGGAAATGCTGCGCGCTACCGTCGGCGATCAGGAGCGGGTGCAGATCTCGCCCTTGGATGGTCTACTGGTCGAGTTCGCGATGAAGCAGAATGCCGCTGCCGTGGTGCGTGGTCTCCGCGCGGTCTCGGACTTTGAATTTGAATTTCAAATGGCGTTGATGAACCGGAAGCTAGAAGCGAACGTCGAAACGATCTTCCTCATGCCGAAAGAGGAATACACCTATCTCAGCTCGCGTATCGTAAAAGAAATCGCGCGCCTCGGCGGCGACATCGCGAAATTCGTGCCCCCGCTGGTGGTGGAAGCTTTTGCGAAAAAGAAGCAGCCATGAACTCCGAAATTCGCGAGTGAAAGTCCATCTTCGACAAATCCCGGCCGACGGCCTGCACCTCGAAGGCGAAGAGGATTGCCCGCTCCCCGAATTGGAAAAGGAAGGGGTCGTCTGTACCGGACCGCTCCGTTACTCACTCGATCTCGGTATTTCGGAAGGCGCGCTCTGGGCAAACGGCTGGCTCGAGCAGCCGGTGGAGATGGCCTGCGTCGCCTGTCTCGAACGCTTCGTCTATACCATCCGCGTCCCGCAGTTCGCCCTGCACACTGAACTCGGCGGTCCGGAGACGATCGACCTCACGCCGTTCGTACGCGAAGACATCTTGCTTAATCTCCCGGCTTATCCGCGTTGCGACCGCGAAGGCGATCGCGTCTGCCCCGCTCCAGCCCGCATCGCTGCGCTCGAGGCGGAGGTGCCCGAGGCGCGCAAGCCAGATTGGAGCGCGCTTGATCGGCTCGATCTCTGAGCGGGGGAGCGCCGATGTCGGCTGTTCTCGCGCACGCTTAACGCCGCGGGTTGCCTTTTCCTCATTTCCTGCTTTCCTATCCGGCTCGTATGGGAGTTCCAAAACGCAAAACATCCAAGATGCGGCTGCGCACGCGCAAAGCCTCCCACCGCTGGGTGGCGCCTCAGCTCAACAAATGCACCCAATGCGGCAGCACCGTCGCCTCACATACCGCCTGCCCCTCCTGCGGCTATTACAAGGGCCGCCAGGTCCTCACCGTCG